>NZ_JBGBPT010000026.1:0-59435 GCF_041106355.1 Streptomyces sp. BF23-19
GGCCGAACGGCCGGCGACGGGGCCCTCCCACCCTCCCAGGGCCGGAGGGGCGGGCCGTAGCGGAGCTGCCTACCATGGATGTGAAGGGTAGATAAGGTACGTTCCGGCGGCTTCGAGGTGCCCCCACGGGCCGCTCGGTTGGGCCCAGGAGGCGTGATGACCGTACCCCCCGACGCAGCGGCACCGCAGCACAAGCAGAACGACCCCGAGGACGTCCTCACGCACCTCGGCAGCACGTGGCTCTGGGCTCTCGGCTTCGCCCTCGCGACCCTGATCCCCGGCATTCTGGTGCTCGTCTGGCCCGACGAGACGCTGCACGTCCTGGCCGTCATCATCGGCCTGCAGCTCCTGGTGGCGGGTGCCTTCCGCTTCGTCACCGCCTTTTCGCACAGCAGGGACGGCGGCAGCAGGCTGGCGGGTGTCCTGATCGCCATGCTCGCGTTCCTGGCAGGCGTCCTGGTGCTGCGTCATCCGATGCAGACGATCGGCGCGCTGTCCTTGATCATCGGGGTGTTCTGGTTGCTGTCCGGAGTGCTCGCGGCGTTCACCGCGATCGCCGATCACACCCTCGTGCACCGAGGCCTGCAGTTCGGCCTGGGCGCTCTCGGCGCCGTCGCCGGAATCGTCGTGCTCTGCTTCCCCGTGGACTCCGCCGTGGCCCTGACGCGGCTCCTGGGACTCTGGCTCGTCCTGCTGGGAGTCTTCGAGCTGGTGATGGCCTTCGCCCTGCGCTCCGCCACCCGTCGGATCACACCGGCCCGTCCGGGGTGAACGCCGGGCGGCCACCGACTCGTACTCCCCGAAACCTGGGCTCGGCATCTGTCGGGCCCAGGTTTCTCGCCGAGGTACGCGCCGGCTATTCGCCCACGCGCTGTTCCGGGACGCGGAAGGCGAGGATCGCCATGTCGTCCGAGGCGGGTTCGGCGGCGAAGCGTTCCACCGCGCGCAGGACGCGGGAGGCGACCGCGCCCGCGGTGAGCCCCGTGCAGGTGGTGAGGACCTCGGTGAGGCCGTCGTCGCCCAGCATGCGGGTGCCCTCACGGCGTTCGGTCACGCCGTCGGTGACGCAGAGCAGCACGTCGCCGGGGTCGAGGGTGAGGGTCTGCTCGTAGAGGTCCAGGTCTTCGATCACACCCAGCAGCGGTTGCGGATCCGCGGCCGCGTCGACCTGGCCGTTCGGGCGCAGGCGCAGCGGCAGCGGATGGCCCGCGCAGACGACCTTCATCAGGGCGCCGCCGTCGGGCTGGGGGTGGAGCTCGCCGTACAGGAGGGTGAGGAAGCGGCTGCGGGCGCCCTCGTCGAGGATGGCCGCGTTGAGGCGTTCGAGGACCGCAGGGCCGCCGAGGCCCTCACGGGCCAGCAGGCGCAGGGCGTGCCGGGCGAGGCCGGTGACGGCCGCGGCCTCCGGGCCCGTGCCGCAGACATCGCCGATGGCGAAGCCGTACGCGCCGTCGCGGATCGGGAAGACGTCGTAGAAGTCGCCGCCGACCTCGTTGCCCTCGCCGGCCGCGCGGTAGATGACCTCGACCTCCATGCCGGGGATCGCGGGGGAGCCGGGCGGCAGCAGGCTGCGCTGGAGGGAGCGGCTGATCGCGGTGCGCTCGGAGTACAGGCGGGCGTTGTCGAGGGCCAGGGCGGCCCGGCGGGAGAGGTCCTCGGCGAGCTCGAGGATCTCCTGGCGGAAGTGCTCCTCGCGCGGCTTGCCGAGGGTGAGCATGCCGATCACGCGGTTGCGGGCGAGGAGGGGCAGGACCACCGTCTCGCCGCCGACCGCGGTGGTGGCCTCGGCCCACGGGCGGGCGCCGGCCTCGCGGACCGGCTCGGGCGGGCTGACCCGGGAGAGCAGGTCCTTGAGGCCGTCGATGCGCTCCTCGTCCTCGTGGAGTACGTAGGAGAGGTACGGGTCGGAGGACTGGTCGGCGATCGTGTAGACGGCGCACCAGGTGGCGAGGGTCGGGACGGTCATCTGCGCCATGAGGGCCAGGGTCTGGTCCCGGTCGAGGGTGCCGGCCAGCAGGTCGGAGGCCTCGACGAGGAAGGAGAGGGAACCGCGGCGCAGTCGCTCCAGTTCACCGAGGCGGGCGGACTCGACGGCGAGGGCGATGCGGTCGGCGGCGAACTGCAGGTGCAGGGCCTCTTCGTTGGAGTAGCGGCCGGGGGTCTCGGCGGCGACGCCGAGGGAGCCGGTGAGGCGGCCTTCCACCTTGAGGGGGACGGTGACGGCGGAGCGCATGCCGGTGGCCTCCAGGAGCGGAACGGCTCCGGGGGAGGCGATGAGGTCGTCGTGGACGGCGGGCATGCGGGCGGACCCGTAGCGGTTGGTGCCGGCCTCGACGGGGACGCGGGCGAAGCGCTGGCGGGTGGAGGGCAGGCCGGTGGTGGCGCGGACCTCCAGCTCGGTCTCGTCGTCGGTGGCGAGCAGCAGGAAGGCGGCGTCGGCGTCGAGGAGGTCGCGGGCGCGTTCCACGGTGCGTTGGAGGAGGCCGTCGAGGTCGTCGGGGGCCGGGGAACCGATGAAGACCTCGAAGGGGTCCGTGGGGCGGGGATCGGTGAAATGGCCGCTGTCGCTGGTGGGGACCCGTACCGGGGTCTGGAGCACGGCGCGCTCGTCGTCGTGGACGAGGAGGCAGACGATGGACGGTTCGCCGTGGGCGTCGCGGACCCGCAGGTGCGAGGCGAAGACGGGGATGACGCGGCCGTCGGCGCCGCGGACGCCGTAGCTGCCCTCCCAGCGGGACAGGCGCAGGGCCTCGGCGATGCCGGTGCCGGTTCCGGGGGTCTGGGGCCAGGCGGCGAGCTCGGCGAGCGGGCGGCCGAGGGCCTTCTCGGCGGGGTGCCCGAAGATGTGCTCGGCGTCATCGTTCCAGGCGGAGATCGCGTCGTCCGAGTCGATCTGGAGGACGGCGACGCGGACCCGGCTGTCGGCCAGGGGCAGCAGCTGGTCGGGGACGACGGGGCCCGCGGAGCGGGTACCGACCGGCCGGTCTGGCAGGTCGAGGCGGAACCACACGTGCTTGTGGGTGGCGGTGTACTCGACGCCCCAGCGGGTGGCGAGGGCGGCGCACAGCATCAGGCCGCGGCCGTTCTCGCGGTCGGGGTCGGCGTAGGGGCGTTCGCCGGGGTGCTGGAGCGGGAGCTCGCGCTCCGGATACCGGTCGGCGACCTCGACGCGTACGCCGCCGTCGGCGCGCAGGCACAGGACCTCGGCCCGGGTTCCGGCGTGGACCACGGCATTGGTGACGAGCTCGCTGGTGAGGACCACCGCGTCGTCGACGATGTCCGCGAAGCCCCAGCCGTGCAGGGTGTCGCGGACGAACCCGCGGGCGGCGGCGACCGAGCGCCCGAGGGGATCGAAGCTGGCAGCCGCCCGTGCCGTGATCACTGGTCTCCTTCGACGCGGTTGGACATCGGGTGCCAGGTTACTTACCTTCGCGGTCGGCATGGTGCCGTCGTCAGGGATTCCACCCGCAGGGTACGGCGGGTGTGCGATGGTGCCGAAGTGTTATGGCCGGGTTCGGCCAGGGTGAAACACTGGGCAGGCTTGCAGAGCCGGCTTGTGACGAGTCAGGCGTCCGGTGGAAATGTGGTCGACCCTTTCGGGAGGGACACGGTGGAGTCTGGCGCAGCGGTGCGGCGCACGGGAACGCGGCCGAAAGGCGGACGTTCACGGCGCAGTGGCACGACGGAGGTCGATACCGCCGCTCTGAACCGGCTGCTCACGGCCCTGGTGTCGATGCGGGACGGGAATTTCCGCAAGCGGCTGACGGTGTCCGGCGAGGGCGTGATGGCGGAGATCGCCGCCGTCTACAACGAGGTCGCCGACCGTAATCTCCACCTGACCGGGGAGCTGTCCCGGGTACGGCGGATGGTGGGCCGCGAGGGCAAGCTGAGCGAACGGCTGGAAACGGGTGCCTGCGAGGGCTCCTGGGCGGCCGCGATCGACGCCTCGAACCAGTTGGTGGACGATCTGGCGCGACCGGTGTCCGAGGTGGGTCGGGTGCTGTCGGCGGTGGCCGAGGGCGATCTGGACCAGCGGATGGATCTGCGGACGCAGGCGGCCGAGGGGGCCGGGCATCCGCTGCGCGGCGAGTTCCTGAAGGTCGGGCGTACGGTCAACAACCTGGTCGACCAACTGTCGGCGTTCACCGACGAGGTGACGCGGGTGGCGCTGGAGGTGGGTACCGAGGGCAAGCTCGGTGGTCAGGCCCAGGTGCGCGGGATGTCGGGATCCTGGAAGGATCTGACCGACTCCGTCAACACGATGGCGTACCGGCTCACCGCTCAGGTACGTGACATCGCTCTCGTCACGACGGCGGTGGCCAAGGGCGATCTGTCGCGCAAGGTCACGGTGCACGTGGCCGGCGAGATGCTCCAGCTGAAGAACACCGTGAACACGATGGTGGACCAGCTGTCGTCCTTCTCCTCCGAGGTGACCCGCGTCGCCCGCGAGGTGGGTACGGAGGGCGAGCTGGGCGGCCAGGCGAAGGTGCCCGGGGTCGCGGGCGTGTGGAAGGACCTGACCGACTCGGTCAACACCATGGCCGGGAACCTGACGGCCCAGGTGCGCGGGATCGCGCAGGTGACCACGGCGGTCGCGAACGGCGACCTGTCGCAGAAGGTACGGGTCAGCGCGCGCGGCGAGGTGGCGCAGCTGGCCGAAACGATCAATCAGATGACCGAGACGCTACGGACCTTCGCGGACGAGGTCACGCGTGTGGCCAGCGAGGTCGGGGCGAAGGGTCTGCTCGGCGGTCAGGCGCAGGTGCCGGGTGCCGCGGGGACGTGGAAGGACCTCACCGACTCGGTGAACACGGTCTTCCGCAACCTCACCACCCAGGTGCGGGACATCGCGCAGGTGACGACGGCGGTGGCCAACGGCGACCTGTCGCAAAAGGTCACGGTCGACGTGGCCGGCGAGATGCTGGAGCTGAAGAACACCGTCAACACGATGGTGGACCAGCTGTCCTCCTTCGGTGCTGAAGTGACGCGTGTGGCCCGTGAGGTCGGCGTCGAGGGTGAACTGGGCGGTCAGGCGCAGGTACCGGGGGCGGCCGGGACGTGGAAGGACCTCACCGACTCGGTGAACACCGCCTTCCGTAACCTCACCGGTCAGGTGCGCAACATCGCGCAGGTGACGACGGCGGTGGCCAACGGCGACCTGTCGCAGAAGGTCACGGTGGACGTCTCCGGCGAGATGCTCCAGTTGAAGAACACCGTGAACACGATGGTGGACCAGCTGTCCTCCTTCGCCGACCAGGTCACGCGGATGGCGCGGGACGTGGGTACGGAGGGCCGGCTCGGTGGCCAGGCCCGGGTCGAGGGGGTGTCCGGCACCTGGAAGGAGCTCACCGACTCCGTCAACTTCATGGCCGGGAACCTGACGTCGCAGGTGCGCCAGATCGCCCAGGTGACGACGGCGGTGGCCCGGGGCGACCTGTCCCAGAAGATCGACGTGGACGCCCGGGGCGAGATCCTGGAGCTGAAGAACACCATCAACACGATGGTCGACCAGCTCTCGGCCTTCGCCGAGCAGGTGACCCGGGTGGCCCGGGACGTGGGTACCGAGGGGCGCCTCGGCGGTCAGGCGCAGGTGCCCGGGGTGGCCGGCGTATGGCGTGACCTGACGGACTCCGTGAACGGCATGGCCGGGAACCTGACCTCGCAGGTGCGCAACATCGCGCAGGTCGCGACGGCCGTGGCCCGCGGTGACCTCTCGCAGAAGATCGACGTGGACGCCCGGGGCGAGATCCTGGAGCTGAAGAACACCCTCAACACGATGGTCGACCAGCTCTCGAACTTCGCGGAGCAGGTGACCCGGGTGGCGCGCGAGGTGGGTACCGAGGGCATCCTCGGCGGCCAGGCGGAGGTGAAGGGGGTCTCCGGTACCTGGAAGGACCTCACCCAGTCCGTCAACTTCATGGCGAACAACCTCACGTCCCAGGTGCGCAACATCGCCGAGGTGACCACGGCCGTGGCCATGGGCGACCTCTCCAAGAAGATCACCGTCGACGCCAAGGGCGAGATCCTCGAACTGGTCACCACCGTCAACACGATGGTGGACCAGCTGTCGTCGTTCGCCGAGCAGGTGACGCGGGTGGCCCGTGAGGTGGGCTCCGAGGGCATCCTCGGCGGCCAGGCCCGGGTGCGCGGGGTGACGGGCATCTGGAAGGACCTGACCGACAACGTCAACCTGATGGCCAACAACCTGACCTCGCAGGTGCGCAACATCTCCCAGGTCTCGGCGGCGGTCGCCAACGGCGATCTGACGAAGAAGGTGACGGTCGAGGCGCGCGGCGAGGTCGCGCAGCTCGCCGACACCGTCAACACGATGGTGAAGACCCTGTCGTCCTTCGCCGACGAGGTGACCCGGGTGGCCCGCGAGGTGGGCACGGAGGGCCGTCTGGGCGGTCAGGCGCACGTGCCGGGCGTCTCGGGGACCTGGAAGGACCTCACCGACTCGGTGAACTTCATGGCCTCCAACCTGACCGGTCAGGTGCGCCAGATCGCCATGGTCACGACCGCCATCGCCAAGGGCGACATGACCAAGAAGATCGACATCGACGCCCGCGGCGAGATCCTGGAGCTCAAGACCACCATCAACACGATGGTCGACCAGCTGTCGTCCTTCGCCGACCAGGTGACCCGGGTGGCCCGCGAGGTGGGTACCGAGGGCATCCTGGGCGGCCAGGCGCGCGTCCGGGACGTCGACGGCACCTGGCGGGACCTGACCGAGTCCGTGAACGAGATGGCCGGGAACCTCACCCGGCAGGTGCGCGCGATCGCGGCCGTGGCCACCGCGGTGACCCGCGGCGACCTCAACCTGAAGATCGACGTGGACGCGGCGGGCGAGATCCAGGTCCTCCAGGACAACATCAACACGATGATCGCGAACCTGCGCGACACCACCTTGGCCAACAAGGAGCAGGACTGGCTCAAGGGCAACCTCGCCCGGATCTCCGCGCTGATGCAGGGCCGTCGGGAGCTCGACGACGTGGCCTCGCTGATCATGAGCGAGTTGACCCCGGTGGTCTCCGCGCAGCACGGTGCCTTCTTCCTGGCGCTGCCGGCCGGCGGTACCACCGAGATCGGGACGGAGGGGGGCGCGGACGGTTCGTACGAGCTGCGGATGCGCGGGAGTTACGCGTACGCGGGCGGTCAGATGCCCATCTCCTTCCGGCCGGGGGAGGGGCTGATCGGGGCGGTCGCCGAGGAGAAGCGGATGATCCTCGTCGAGAACACCCCGCCCGGCTACCTGAAGATCTCCTCGGGGCTGGGCGAGGCGCCGCCGGCGCACGTCATCGTGCTGCCGGTGCTCTTCGAGGGGAAGGTGCTCGGCGTCATCGAGCTGGCCTCCTTCACGCCCTTCACCCAGATCCAGAAGGACTTCCTCAGCCAGATCGCCGAGATGATCGGTACGAGCGTCAACACCATCAGCGTCAACTCCAAGACGGAGATGTTGCTGAAGCAGTCGCAGGAGATGACCGAGCAGTTGCGCGAGCGCTCCGACGAGTTGGAGAACCGGCAGAAGGCCCTGCAGGCCGCCAACGCGGAGCTGGAGGAGAAGGCCGAGCTGCTGGCCCAGCAGAACCGGGACATCGAGGTGAAGAACACCGAGATCGAGGAGGCCCGGCAGGTCCTGGAGGAGCGCGCCGAGCAGCTCGCGGTCTCGATGCGCTACAAGTCCGAGTTCCTGGCGAACATGTCGCACGAGCTGCGGACGCCGCTCAACTCGCTGCTGATCCTGGCCAAGCTGCTCGCCGACAACGCGGAGGGCAATCTCTCGCCGAAGCAGGTGGAGTTCGCCGAGACCATCCACGGCGCGGGTTCGGACCTGCTGCAGCTCATCAACGACATCCTCGACCTGTCGAAGGTCGAGGCCGGGAAGATGGACGTCTCGCCGACCCGGATCGCGCTGGTGCAGCTCGTGGACTACGTCGAGGCGACCTTCCGGCCGCTGACGGCGGAGAAGGGCCTGGACTTCTCGGTACGGGTCTCCCCGGAGCTGCCCGCCACGCTGCACACCGACGAGCAGCGGCTGCTGCAGGTGCTGCGCAACCTGCTGTCGAACGCGGTGAAGTTCACCGACACCGGGGCGGTGGAGCTGGTGATCCGGCCTGCCGGCGCCGATGTGCCCATCGCGATCCGGGAGCAGCTGCTGGAGGCCGGTTCGCTGCGGGAGGCGGACGCGGACCTGATCGCCTTCTCGGTCACGGACACCGGCATCGGGATCGCCGCGAGCAAGATGCTGGTGATCTTCGAGGCGTTCAAGCAGGCGGACGGGACGACGAGCCGCAAGTACGGCGGCACCGGGCTCGGGCTGTCCATCAGCCGGGAGATCGCCCGGCTGCTGGGCGGTGAGATCCACGCGGCCAGCGAGCCCGGCCGCGGGTCCACCTTCACGCTGTACCTGCCGCTGCACCCGAGCGAGCTGCCTCCGCAGGGGTACGCGCCGCCGACGCCCGGCGGTGCCCGCGGCGAGCTGTACCGCAGGTCCCTTGACGGGGGCCGGCCCTCGCTGCCGGGAACCCAGGCGGGGCCGGCGGCCATGCCGTCGGTGCAGGCGCAGCCGGTGCGTCCGGCGCTGTCGGCGGCCGAGCCCGCCGGGCAGGGGCAGGGCGGCGGAGCCGCGCTGTTCCGGCGGCGGCGCAAGGCGGCGAGCGATCTGGAGCCGCGTACGGCGGTGCCGGGTCAGCCGAACGTCGTGGGGGCCGAGGACGGCTGGGGCAGCGCGGAGGACGAGCTCCCGGTGGTGCCCCGGACGTACGACTTCCACGGCGAGAAGGTGCTCATCGTCGACGACGACGTACGCAACGTCTTCGCGCTCACCAGCGTGCTGGAGCAGCACGGACTGGCCGTGCTGTACGCGGAGAACGGGCGGGAGGGCATCGAAGTCCTGGAGCAGCACGACGATGTGACGGTCGTGCTGATGGACATCATGATGCCCGAGATGGACGGGTACGCGACGACCTCGGCGATCCGGCGGATGCCGCAGTTCGCGGGGCTGCCGATCATCGCGCTGACGGCGAAGGCGATGAAGGGGGACCGGGAGAAGGCGATCGACTCCGGTGCTTCCGACTACGTCACCAAGCCGGTCGATCCCGACTATCTGCTGTCGGTGATGGAGCAGTGGATGCGCGGCAAGTGATCGCCGGGAGGGCGGAAGGACAACGATCGCTGACTCACTGTGCCCGGTGCGGTGTGGGAGGGCGGTGAACGGGGAACCTTCTGCTCTCCCACCACGTTTCTGCTTCGTGCACAGTGACATCTTGGTGACAGGGTGTGGCGATCTCGGGACTGGGGCTACGATGACCGGCACAAGGACGGACGGCGCAAGGATGCCGTCCTCTGGGGCGGGGCCCGGCGCACGGGCCGGAGCCCGGAGCCGGGGAGGCCCCATGCCGGGGCGAGGAGGACAGGGCATGGTGCAGAAGGCCAAGATCCTCCTGGTCGATGACCGGCCGGAGAATCTGCTGGCGCTGGAGGCCATCCTCTCCGCGCTCGATCAGACACTGGTCCGGGCGTCGTCGGGAGAGGAAGCGCTCAAAGCGCTGCTTACGGACGATTTCGCGGTCATCCTGCTGGATGTCCAGATGCCGGGTATGGACGGATTCGAAACGGCCGCGCACATCAAGCGGCGGGAACGGACCCGGGACATCCCGATCATCTTCCTCACCGCGATCAATCACGGTCCGCACCACACGTTCCGCGGCTACGCGGCGGGTGCGGTCGACTACATCTCCAAGCCCTTCGACCCGTGGGTGCTGCGGGCCAAGGTCTCGGTCTTCGTGGAGCTGTACACGAAGAACTGCCAACTGCGGGAGCAGGCGGCCCTGCTGCGGCTCCAGCTGGAGGGCGGCAGCTCGAACGGCGTGGACGCGGGCAAGGAGACGGCCGGACTGCTGGCCGAGCTCTCCGCCCGGCTCGCGGCGGTCGAGGAGCAGGCCGAGGCGCTGACCAAGCAGCTCGGCGAGGATTCGGCCGACGCCGGCGTGGTGGCGACCGCGGCGCACCTGGAGCGCAAACTCACCGGACTGCGGCGGGCGCTCGACGCACTGGAGCCCGGGACCGCCGGAGGGGCTCCGGTCCTGCCCGCGCAGAACTGACCGTACGCGGGTCGGTACTGGCGGTGCGTCAAAGCGCCTACGGAGCCGACGACACGAACGGGTGAAGGGGTGGGCACGCGTGTCCACCGGCGTGCGCACCGGTAACCTCGGCCCCATGGCCTCACGTACGTCCGGTAAGGGTTCCCAGAGCACGGCGGGCACCGCGAAGGGCCGCACCGGCCGTACGGCGGCGCCGGCGAAGAAGGCCGCGCCCGCGCGGAGGCCCGCGGCGAAGAAGCCCGCGGCCGCCAAGCGCGCCCCGGCCAAGAAGGCCGCGGCCAAGCCCGCGCCTTCCCCGACCGGGGGCGTGGTGCGGTTGGTGCGCGCCGTCTGGCTCGGCTGCGCGCACGCGGTCGGCGCCGTCTTCCGCGGGATCGGCCAGGGGGCCAAGAACCTCGACCCCGCTCACCGCAAGGACGGCCTGGCACTGCTGCTGCTCGCCCTCGCGCTGATCGTCGCCGCCGGTACCTGGTCGAATCTGAGCGGTCCCGTCGGGGATCTGGTCACGATGCTGATCACCGGTCTCTTCGGCCGGCTGGATCTGCTCGTCCCGATCCTGCTGGGCGTCATGGCGGTCCGTTTCATCCGCCATCCCGAGCAGGCCGATGCCAACGGCCGCATCGGCATCGGGCTGTCGGCCCTCGTCATCGGCGTCCTGGGCCTGGTGCACATCGCCTGCGGGGCGCCCGGTCGGGACGAGGGCACCACCGCGATGCAGAACGCGGGCGGGCTCATCGGCTGGGGCGCCTCCAAGCCGCTGATCTTCACCATGGGCGCGCCGCTGGCCGTGCCCATGCTGGTGCTGCTCACGATCTTCGGACTGCTCGTGGTCACCGCGACCCCGGTCAACGCGATCCCGCAGCGGCTGCGCAGGCTCGGCATCCGGCTCGGGATCATCGCCCCGAACGAGTACGACGAGGGCTACGGCGAGGCCGAGGGGGTCGCCGGCGAGCGGCACGACCCGGAGCGGTGGCGGGCCCGTGGCGAGGCGGGCGAGGGCCCCGGCGACCTCGTGGACGAGGCCGAGGAGGAGGCGCCGGCCCGGCGCCGCAAGCCCCGGAGGAGCCCGGCCCGGCCCGCCATGGACCGGGGGATGAACGCCGTCGACGTGGCCGCGGCGCCCCCCGCCGCGCTGGACGGGGTGGTCTACGGCGGCATGCCGCCCTCCCCGCTCGTCGCCGACCTCACGCAGGGGATCACCGTCGAGCGCGACGGCGCGGAGCTCACCACTCCGGTGCCGGGCGCCCGCGCGGAGCGGCCCGTACCGGACGCCACCCCCGAGAGCGCGCCCGGGAGTGCCGCCGAGCCGGCCGCCGGGACGCCGCACGCCACCACGGCCGCGGCCTCCGGGACACTGGCGGTGCCCGACCTGACCAAGGCCCCGCCGCAGACCCAGGCGCTGCCGCCGCGCGCCGAGCAGCTCCAGCTGCGCGGGGACATCACGTACGCGCTGCCCTCGCTGGACCTGCTGGAGAAGGGCGGGCCCGGCAAGACCCGCAGCGCCGCCAACGACGCGGTGGTCGCCTCCCTGCGCAACGTGTTCACCGAGTTCAAGGTCGACGCGGACGTCACCGGCTTCACCCGGGGACCGACCGTCACCCGCTACGAGGTCACCCTGGGTGCCGCGGTCAAGGTCGAGCGGATCACCGCCCTGACCAAGAACATCGCCTACGCCGTGGCCTCGCCCGACGTCCGGATCATCAGCCCGATCCCGGGCAAGTCCGCGGTCGGCATCGAGATCCCGAACACCGACCGCGAGATGGTCAACCTGGGTGACGTCCTGCGCCTCGCGGACGCGGCCGAGGACGACCACCCGATGCTGGTCGCGCTCGGCAAGGACGTCGAGGGCGGCTACGTGATGGCCAACCTCGCCAAGATGCCGCACGTGCTGGTCGCCGGCGCCACCGGTTCCGGCAAGTCCTCCTGCATCAACTGCCTGATCACCTCCGTCATGGTCCGGGCCACCCCGGAGGACGTCCGGATGGTCCTCGTGGACCCCAAGCGCGTCGAGCTGACGGCGTACGAGGGCATCCCGCACCTGATCACGCCGATCATCACCAACCCCAAGCGGGCCGCCGAGGCGCTCCAGTGGGTCGTGCGCGAGATGGACCTGCGCTACGACGACCTCGCCGCCTTCGGCTACCGGCACATCGACGACTTCAACCAGGCCATCCGGGACGGCAAGATCAAACTGCCGCCGGGCAGCGAGCGGGAGCTCAGCCCGTACCCGTACCTGCTGGTGATTGTCGACGAGCTGGCCGACCTGATGATGGTGGCCCCGCGCGACGTCGAGGACTCCATCGTCCGCATCACCCAGCTGGCCCGCGCGGCCGGCATCCACCTGGTGCTCGCCACCCAGCGGCCCTCGGTGGACGTGGTCACCGGTCTGATCAAGGCGAACGTGCCCTCGCGCCTGGCCTTCGCCACCTCCTCGCTCGCCGACAGCCGGGTCATCCTCGACCAGCCGGGCGCCGAGAAGCTGATCGGCAAGGGCGACGGGCTGTTCCTGCCGATGGGCGCCAACAAGCCGGTCCGCCTCCAGGGAGCCTTCGTCACCGAGGACGAGATCGCCGGCATCGTCCAGCACTGCAAGGACCAGATGGCGCCCGTCTTCCGGGACGACGTCACCGTCGGGCAGAAGCAGAAGAAGGAGATCGACGAGGACATCGGCGACGACCTGGACCTGCTGTGCCAGGCGGCGGAGCTGGTGGTCTCCACGCAGTTCGGGTCCACCTCGATGCTCCAGCGCAAGCTGCGGGTGGGCTTCGCGAAGGCCGGTCGGCTCATGGACCTCATGGAGTCGCGGGGCATCGTCGGCCCGAGCGAGGGCTCGAAGGCGCGCGACGTCCTGCTGAAGGCCGATGACCTGGACGGAGTGCTCGCCGTCATCCGAGGCGAGGCCCATCCGTAATGAAATCGCGGGCAACCGTTTCCCTTGGGCCCGCGTCAAGTTGAAGAGAGGTGGCGGTAGGCGCGCGAGAACGCTCGCAGCGCCGGGCCGCCGCACCCGAGCATGACCTCCCTTCGCCATTCGGATGGCGTAGGGAGTGCACCCTCCGGTTGCTCCACCCTTTCGTCACCCCCCTAGACTGGACTTCCAGCAGGTGGCTACACGCTCGAAAGGCGCCCACGTGTCCATCGGCAACTCCAACTCCCCCGAAGAAGAGCGGCCTTCGACCGACGACCGGTCCGAGGACCGCATCGTCGAACGTCCCGTCGAAGGACCGTCCATCGGGACGGCCCTCAAGAAGGCCCGGATCGCCGCCGGGCTCACAGTCGACGAGGTCAGTTCCACCACCCGCGTGCGCATCCCGATCGTGCACGCGATCGAAGAGGACGACTTCACGCGGTGCGGCGGCGACGTCTACGCCCGCGGTCACATCCGTACGCTCGCCCGCGCCGTGGGCCTCGATCCGGCACCCCTGGTCGAGAGCTACGACGCGGCCCACGGCGGCCGGCCGGCACCCACGCCCGCCGCGCCGATGTTCGACGCCGAGCGGATCCGCCCCGAGCGGCAGCGGCCCAACTGGACCGCTGCCATGGTCGCCGCCATCGTCGCCGTGATCGGCTTCGTGGGCTTCACCGCCTTCAGCGGTGGCGACGAGAAGGACAAGCGCCCGGTGGCGGAAGGTTCCGCCTCCCCCAAGCCCGCACCCAAGCAGAGCGGCGCCAAGCCGGCCGCACCGCCCCAGCAGACCCCGCAGGCGCCCAAGCCGGAGCCCTCGGACAGCGCGATCGCCGCCGCACCCAAGGACCTCGTCACCGTGGTCCTGACGGCCGACACGGGCGAGAGCTGGATCTCCGCGAAGGACTCCACCGGCCGGCTGCTCTTCGACGGCACCCTCACGCAGGGTGAGTCCAAGACCTTCACGGACAAGGAGTCCGTCGACCTCGTGCTCGGCGACGCCGGGGCCGTGAAGCTCTTCGTGAACGGCAAGGAGATCAAGGACGACTTCCAGCCGGGTCAGGTGGAGCGTCTGAAATACACGAAGGCCGACCCTCTCCAGGACCAGCCCCAGGCGGGCTGACACCGGACCGCCCTAGGGCGGAAGGCTTGAATCCGGATCCCCGGGGTGCTGCGCCGCACCCCGGGGATCTTGCTGTACGGGGACGTGCGGCTGGGGCCGACGCCGGGACGAAGTAGTCTTGAGTCCATGCCCGAACGCCGTACCGTCGCCCTTGTCACTCTTGGCTGCGCCCGTAACGAGGTGGACTCGGAGGAGCTCGCAGGCCGCTTGGCGGCGGATGGCTGGGAGCTCGTCGAGGACGCCGCCGATGCGGACGTAGCCGTCGTCAACACCTGCGGCTTCGTCGAAGCCGCCAAAAAGGACTCCGTAGACGCCCTGCTGGAAGCCAACGATCTCAAGGATCACGGCAAGACCCAGGCCGTCGTCGCCGTCGGCTGTATGGCCGAGCGCTACGGCAAGGAACTCGCCGAAGCGCTCCCCGAGGCCGACGGAGTCCTCGGTTTCGACGACTACGCCGACATCTCCGACCGCCTCCAGACCATCCTCAACGGTGGCATCCACGCCTCCCACACCCCGCGCGACCGGCGCAAGCTGCTGCCGATCAGCCCGGCCGAGCGCCAGGCCGCCGAGGTCTCCCTCCCGGGCCACGCCCAGGAGCCGGTCGCCGAGGCCCCCGCCGACCTGCCGGACGGTCTCGCGCCCGCCTCGGGTCCGCGCGCGCCCCTGCGCCGCCGCCTGGACAAGAGCCCCGTCGCCTCGGTCAAGCTGGCCTCCGGCTGCGACCGGCGCTGCTCCTTCTGCGCCATCCCGTCCTTCCGCGGCTCCTTCATCTCCCGCCGCCCCAGCGACGTGCTGGGCGAGACCCGCTGGCTCGCCGAGCAGGGCGTCAAGGAGATCATGCTGGTCTCCGAGAACAACACCTCGTACGGCAAGGACCTCGGCGACATCCGGCTGCTGGAGACCCTGCTGCCCGAGCTGGCCGAGGTGGACGGCATCGAGCGCGTCCGCGTCAGCTACCTGCAGCCCGCCGAGATGCGGCCCGGCCTGATCGACGTACTCACCTCGACGCCCAAGGTCGTGCCGTACTTCGACCTGTCCTTCCAGCACTCGGCCCCCGACGTGCTGCGCTCCATGCGCCGCTTCGGTGACACCGACCGCTTCCTGGAACTGCTGGACACCATCCGCTCCAAGGCCCCGACGGCCGGCGTCCGCTCCAACTTCATCGTCGGCTTCCCCGGCGAGAAGGAATCGGACTTCGCCGAGCTGGAGCGTTTCCTCACCCACGCGCGCCTCGACGCCATCGGCGTCTTCGGCTACTCCGACGAGGACGGCACCGAGGCCGTCACCTACGAGAACAAGCTGGACGAGGACACCATCGCCGAGCGGCTCGCGCACATGCAGCGGCTCGCCGAGGAGCTCACCTCGCAGCGCGCCGAGGAGCGCATCGGGGAGACCCTCGAAGTGCTCGTCGAGACCGTGGAAGCGGTCGACGAGGACGGCGAGGGCGCCTACGGGCGCGCCGCGCACCAGGCACCCGAAACGGACGGCCAGGTGGTCTTCACGGACAGCACGGGCCTGGTGCCCGGGCGTATCGTCACGGCAAAGGTGGTCGGCACCCTGGGCGTGGACCTGGTGGCCGAGCCCCTCGGCATGGATCTTGAGGAGGCGGCCGGATGACCGGAGTCCCGGCATCTGCGGCGGGCGAGGCCGGCCGCCGGCCCGTACCCGGCGCGAAGCTGGGGGCCGCGGCGGTCAATCAGGCCAGCCTGTGGAACATCGCCAACATCCTGACGATGATCCGGCTCGTGCTCGTGCCGGGCTTCGTCCTGCTGCTGCTCGCCGACGGCGGCTACGACCCGGCCTGGCGGGCCTGGGCCTGGGCCGCGTTCGCCGTCGCGATGATCACGGACATCTTCGACGGGCACCTGGCCCGGACGTACAACCTGGTCACGGACTTCGGCAAGATCGCCGACCCCATCGCCGACAAGGCGATCATGGGGTCGGCGCTGATCTGTCTCTCCTGGCTCGGTGACCTCCCCTGGTGGGTGACCGGGGTGATCCTCGGACGGGAGCTCGGGATCACCCTGCTCCGGTTCTGGGTCATCCGCTACGGAGTCATTCCGGCCAGCCGGGGCGGAAAGATGAAGACCCTCGCCCAGGGCACGGCCGTGGGCATGTACGTCCTCGCACTGACCGGGGCGCTGGCGACCATGCGCTTCTGGGTGATGGCGATCGCCGTCGTGCTGACCGTCGTCACCGGTTTGGACTACATCCGTCAGGCGGTCGTGCTGCGCCGCCAGGGACTCGCCGCGGAGCGGGCCGCGAAGTGACCCACGCGGCGGGGGATTTTCCGGCGGCGGAAGCCGCGCCGGGAGCGGTGGATGTGACCGCCGTGGCTGCGGATGCGCTGCGCCTGCTTGCGGAGAGTGACCAGACCCTCGCGGTGGCGGAATCGCTGACCGGCGGCATGGTCGCCGCCGAGCTCACGGCCGTCCCCGGAGCCTCCCGATCCTTCCGCGGCTCGGTCACGGCGTACGCGACGGAGATCAAACACCTGGTCCTCGGGGTGGACGGGGGACTGCTCCAGGCCGAAGGCGCGGTGAACGCGCAGGTCGCGGCGGAGATGGCGGCCGGCGTACGGCGTGTGATGGGCGCTTCGTGGGGGATCTCGACGACCGGAGTGGCCGGTCCGGAGCCGCAGGACGGGCAGCCGGTGGGCACCGTTTTCGTCGCGGTGGACGGTCCGGGAAGCAGGAAAACGGTCCGTCTGAGGTTGAAAGGCTCCCGCGCGGAAATCCGTAGGGAGAGTGCACGCACAGTGCTCAGGCTTCTCTCGGACCAACTCCGCGAGAATGCGCGGGGGCAGGATACGGAACAGAACGGGGGGATTTGATGTTTGCAGCCCTGAGTGAACACGACATCGCTCCCCGCACGGCCGCGGCGCGAGGCGGTACGGTGGGGCGTGAAGGATGCGGCTACACGGTCAGAGGAGGGAGCCACCGATGATTCTGCTCCGTCGCCTGCTGGGTGACGTGCTGCGTCGGCAGCGCCAGCGCCAGGGCCGTACTCTGCGCGAAGTCTCCTCGTCGGCCCGAGTTTCTCTCGGCTATCTCTCCGAGGTGGAGCGGGGGCAGAAGGAGGCATCCTCCGAGCTGCTCTCCGCGATCTGCGACGCGTTGGACGTACGGATGTCCGAGCTGATGCGCGAAGTCAGTGACGAACTGTCGCTGGCCGAGCTGGCACAGTCGGCCGCGGCAAGCGAACCGGTGAGTGTGCCGGTCCGCCCGATGCTCAATTCGGTCTCCATGGCTTCGGTCACGGGTGGACCGGAGCGGGTGACCATCAAGGCGCCTGCGGAAGCGGTGAATGTCGTAGCCGCGTGAGCGAGCACGTGCGTGTTTGAGCGTGGCCGGAGCCCCGGCCGGTGCCTGGTGCACCGGCCGGGGCTCCCGGCCGTTCTGGGTGCGGGGGCGCGGAGGGTGCGGGAGGATGGGGCCGTCCGGGTTCCGGCCCCTGGGAGGCAGTCGTGCGGCGGTTGCTGCGCATACCCGCGGTGTCGGTCCTCGCGTTGACGGTGGGGGCGCTGTGGTGGTGGGCCGTGCTGCGGCTGGTGCTGGCGCCCGCCGAGTCCGGGGCCGTGGAGGGCGCGGTGGCGGTGGGCGGCTGGGGTCTGGGGCTGCTGCCGGTGCACTGTGTGCCGGGCCCGGTGCGCAAGGCACGGCGCTCGGCGCTGCGGGCGGTCGAGGGGGCTACCAGGGCATGGACACCCCACCGTTCGGGCGAAGGATCTGACCCGTCATGAAGGACGAGGCGTCCGAGGCCAGGTAGAGGACCGCCCGGGCTATGTCCTCGGGCTCGCCGACCCGGCGCAGCGGGGACATGCGGACCATCGCCGCCTCGGTCCGTTCCTGGACCTCGGGGCTGTGGCGGCCGGTCATGGGGGTGCGGATCCAGCCCGGGGCGACGACGTTGACCCGTATGCCGTGCGGACCGGCCTCGGTGGCGAGGGTCCTGGTCAGCTGGACGACGGCGGCCTTGGCGGCGCTGTAGCAGAGCAGGCCGGGCTGGGCGGCGTCCACGGCCCCGGAGGCCATGGTGACGATGGAGCCGGGGCGGCCCGCCGCGATCATGGAGCGGGCGGCCTCCTGGCAGGTGCGCAGGACCCCCTTGAAATTGATGTCCAGGATCCGGTCGAGGTCCTCGTCGGTCGTCTCCAGGACGCTGCTCGTGTGCATGACCCCGGCGATGGCGGCCGTGATGTCGAGCGGGCCCGCCGCGGTGACGGCCGCCCGGAGCGCGGCCCGGTCGGTGACGTCGAGGGGATGGACGGTGGCGGCGCCGCCGGCCTTGGTGACGAGGGCGGCCGTCTCGGCGAGGCCCTGCTCGTCGCGGTCCGCGCAGTGCACGTGCGCGCCCGCCTCGGCGAGCAGGACGGCGGTGGCGCGGCCGATGCCGCTGGCGGCGCCGGTGATGAGGGCGGTGCGGCCGACGAGGCCGTACGGGTCTGTGGGTGTGGGCATGCCGGGACCGTACGACCGTATCTGACGGACCGTCAATCGGTGTGCGGTGCCGCTTCCCGCGCTCTACGGGGTCGGGCCCTGCTGGCAGCGGGGGCACCAGTAGGTGGGGCGGCCGTCCTGCGGGGCCTCGTGGACGGGGGTGCCGCAGCGCAGGCAGGGGCGGTGCGTGCGGCCGTAGACGAAGAGGTCCTGGCCGGGGCGGCGGCTGCCGGTCGTGTTGCGCGGGCCCGGCCGCTCGCCGGTGTTCGCGGACAGCAGCCGGTGGGCGGCGGCGGCCAGTCGGGGGAGGGCCGACTCGGGGAGCGCGCCGACCGGGGTCCACGGGGTGACCTGGGCCAGGAAGCAGAGCTCGGCCTTGTAGATGTTGCCGACCCCGGCGAGGTTGCGCTGATCGAGCAGGGCCTCGCCGAGGGCCCGCTCGGGGGCGGCGAGAAGGCGGGCGGCGGCGAGGTCCGGATCCCAGTCCGGGCCGAGGAGGTCGGGGCCGAGGTGGCCCACGACGCGGTCCTCCTCGGCGGTGCGGATCAGCTCCAGGACGGGGAGGCGATAGCCGACGGCGGTGTGGTCGGCCGTGCCGAGGACGGCCCGGATCTCGTGGGCGGGGCCGCCGCGCCACTTCTCGCCGGAGGTGAAGACGTGCCAGGCGCCGTCCATCCGGAGGTGGCTGTGCAGGGTGAGGCCGCCCTCGAAGCGGGTGAGGAGGTGTTTGCCACGAGGGGTGACGTCGAGGGTGACGCGGCCGGTGAGGTCGGCGGTGGCGAAGCGGGGGACCCGCAGGTCGCTGCGGGTCAGCACGCGGCCGGCGAGGACGGCGTGGAGCCGGGTCGCCGCGCGCCGGATGCTGTCGCCTTCGGGCATGGGCCCATTGTCCCTCCGCCGTGGCCCGAGAGGGCTCGGGAGGGCCCGGGTGGTCCGGGAGCCCTGCGTCCCGGGAGCCCGGCGGTGCGCGCGAAGGGCGGTAAGGGCGACGGGCGGTGCGGGTAACGGGCGGAGCCGGCGAACGGCGAGGGCCCCTGCGGCGTGGTGCAGCCGCAGGGGCCCTTCGGGTCAGGAGGGGGACGAGGGGCCGCCGGGGCCGCCCATCACTTCCAGACGAGCCCCTTGTTCGGGTAGCTGTACGGGTTGCCCCAGTACTCGGCGGCGGTGACCTTCGTCTGGGCCGACGGGGCGAGGGCCACGGCGCAGCTGGTCTGCGTCCGGCCGTTGGTGAAGCCCTTCGGCAGCGCCTCGTTCGGGCACTTCTCGAACTTGCCTATGATCGACACGCGCTGGGCCTCGGTGCCGTCCGCGAGCAGGCCCTTGACCTGGGTCACGGACGAGTGCGACAGGTCCGTGGTGCCGGTGTTCTTGACCGAGTAGCGGATGTAGTACGGAATCATCCCCTTCACCTTGTCGCCGAGCTTGAGCGTGTCCAGGTCGGCGGGGTTGCCCTGCTCGATCGCGGTGACCGTGAGGGCGATCTGACCGCCCTTGTTGCTGCCGTAGCTGAACGGCATCTCCGCGGCCTCGCCGATCTTGAAGGTCTGGCCGGACTTCGCCGTGCCGTTCGCCCCGGGGGCCTCGCTGCCGCCGGCGCCGGGGGCAGCCGATTCGGAAGGGGCGGCGGGCGAGGCGGACGGGGCAGCGGCCGAGCCGGCCCCGCCCGACTGCGCGGGGGCCGGCTCCTCGTTGCCGTTCTTGCAGCCCGTCAGGGCCAGGGTTCCGGCGACGGCCAGGCCGATCGCACCGAGGGTGGTGGAACGCATGCTGATGGTGCTCACTTTTCTTCTCCCCCATGACTGCGCATCGCCCATGCAATGCCTGTGATCATCTTGATAAGGGATGAATAAGCGCCACTGCCAGCTCAGGGGCGGCTCACTACGGTTCTGTGACATGTCCAGGACGTGAGCGGAACAGTCGGCGCCGTTTTGCAGCCATCAGGAACGCAAGCGCAAACCCCTCGGGGTCGCGTGGAAGCCGGCCGCCTCCAGGGTCGGGCCCAGCGGCGAGGTCAGGGCCGCCGCCGCGTTGATCCGCTCCACCGTGAGGGCCGGGAGCGTGCCCGCGCGGGAGGCGGCCGCCAGGGCGGTCGTGGCCGCCGCGAGTCGCGGATCCTCCGGGGCGGGCCAGGCCAGCAGGGTCTTGCCGCCGCGCTCCAGGTACAGCGTGAGTTCCCCGTCCACCAGGACCACCAGGGAGCCCGCCTTGCGGCCGGGCTTGTGGGTGGCCCCGGCCGGGGGCTCGGGCCAGGGCAGGGCCGCGCCGTACGCGTTCGCCGGGTCGGCGGCGGCCAGCACCACCGCCGCCAGCGGGGGCGGGGTCCGCTCGGCGGCCCGGAGCCGGTCCACCGCGCCGTCCATCGCGAACTGGGCCGCGCCCAGCCCCTCCACCACATAGCCCCGACGGGCCTGGCCGCTGTCCTCGAAGGCCGACAGAACGCGGTAGACCGCGCTGAAGCCGCCCGCCACCCCTTCCGCGGCGACCGCCCCGCGGGTCACGACCCCGTGGCGGTCCAGCAGGGTGCGGGCCAGGGCATGGGCCCGGTGCGTCGGGTCGGGGGCCGCGGCCGGCAGCAGGGACCAGCGGCCGGACACCGTGGGCGGCCCGGTACGGGACACGGTCGCGCTGAGCGTGCCGTACCGGCCGCGGGGCACGGTGCGTCGGGCCCGATGGGCCGTCGAGCCCGCCGTGCGGCCCGAACCGAGCAGCGAGCGCAACGGGGCCAGGGTGTCGTTGGTGAGCCGGCCCGACCAGGCCAGGTCCCACACCGCCTCGGAGAGCGCGACGTCCGACACCTCGGGGAACTCGGCCCGGATCGACTGCGCGATCTGCCGGAAGAACAGGCCGTACCCGCCCGCCAACGACGCCAGGACCGCCTGGTGCAGGGGGCTCTGCTCCAGCGGGTGCGGCGGGGGCAGCAGCATCGGGGCCGCCTCCGCCAGATAGAGCGAGACCCAGCCGTCCTTGCCCGGGAGGGCTCCGGCACCCGCCCAGACCACCTCGCCCGCGGTGGTCAGCTCGTCCAGCAGGCCCGGGGAGTACCCGGCCACCCGGGACGGGAGGATCAGGCGTTCCAGTGCGGAGGCCGGGACCGGGGCGCCTTGGAGCTGCTCGATCGCCCGAGCCAGCCCGTCGAGACCGCGCAGGGCTCCGCCCAGGTGCTGCCACTGGGGGAGGAAGGTGGCCAGCGCGGTCGGCGGGACCGGTTCCAGCTCCTGGCGGAGCGCGGCGAGCGAGCGGCGGCGGAGCCTGCGCAGCACCGTCGCGTCGCACCACTCCTGGCCGATGCCCGCCGGGTGGAACTCGCCCTGCACCACCCGGCCGGCCGCGGCCAGCCGGTGCAGGGCGCCCTCGGTCACCGCCGCGCCCAGGCCGAAGCGGGTGGCGACGGTGGCCGTGGTGAAGGGCCCGTGGGTGCGGGCGTACCGGGCGAGCAGGTCCCCGAGCGGGTCCTTGACCGGCTCGGTGAACGCCTCCGGGACGCCGACGGGCAGTGCCGTGCCCAGCGCGTCCCGCAGCCGGCCCGCGTCCTCGATCGCCGCCCAGTGGTCCGCGCCGCCGATCCTGACCGGGATGGCGCGGCGGGCCTCGACGAGCTCCCGCGCCCAGGCCGGATCCGCCCCGCGCTCGGTCAACTGGTCCGGCGTCAGCGGGCCGAGCAGGCGCAGCAGGTCGGCCACCGACTCGGGATCCTTGGCCCGCCGGTCCTCGGTGAGCCACTGGAGCTCCCGCTCCAGCTCCTCCAACACCTGCGCGTCGAGGAGCTCGCGCAGCTCCGCCTGGCCGAGCAGCTCGGCCAGCAGCCGGGAGTCCAGCGACAGCGCCGCCGCCCTGCGCTCCGCCAGGGGCGAGTCGCCCTCGTAGAGGAACTGGGCCACATACCCGAAGAGGAGGGAACGGGCGAACGGCGAGGGCTCCGGGGTGGTGACCTCGACCATGCGGACGCGGCGCGCCTCGATGTCCCCCATCAGCTCGGTCAGGCCGGGCACGTCGAAGACGTCCTGGAGGCACTCCCGTACGGCTTCCAGCACGATCGGGAAGGAGCCGAACTCCGAGGCCACCTGCAGCAGCTGGGAGGCGCGCTGGCGCTGCTGCCACAGCGGGGTGCGCCGGCCGGGGCTGCGGCGCGGCAGCAGCAGGGCGCGCGCCGCGCACTCGCGGAAGCGGGAGGCGAACAGCGCGGAGCCGCCCACCTGGTCGGTGACGATCTGGTTGATGTCACCGTGGTCGAAGGCGACATCGGCCGCGCCCAGCGGGGCCTTCTCGTCGTCGAACTCGAAGCCCTGCGGAGCGGCCGGGTCGTGGTCCAGCAGGTCCATGGACAGCAGGTCCAGGTCGGGCAGGCGCAGCACGATCCCGTCGTCGGCGTGCATCACCTGTGCGTCCATGCCGTACTTCTCGGCGAGGCGGGCGCCCAGCGCCAGCGCCCACGGTGCGTGCACCTGCGCACCGAAGGGGGAGTGGACCACGACGCGCCAGTCGCCCAGCTCGTCACGGAACCGCTCGACCACGATGGTCCGGTCGTCGGGGACGTGGCCGCACGCCTCGCGCTGTTCGGCGAGGTACGCCAGCACGTTCTCGGCGGCCCAGGCGTCCAGGCCGGCCGCCACCAGCCGCAACCGGGCGTCCTCCTCTCCGAGGCCGCCGAGCTCGCGGAGGAACGCGCCGACCGCGCGCCCCAGTTCGAGCGGCCGGCCGAGCTGGTCGCCCTTCCAGAACGGCAGCCGGCCCGGCACCCCGGGGGCGGGCGTGACCAGGACCCGGTCGCGGGTGATGTCCTCGATCCGCCACGAGGTGGTGCCCAGGGTGAAGACGTCCCCGACGCGGGACTCGTAGACCATCTCCTCGTCGAGCTCCCCGACCCGGCCGCCGCCCTTCTTGGGGTCGGAACCCGCGAGGAAGACACCGAAGAGGCCACGGTCGGGGATCGTGCCGCCCGAGGTGACCGCGAGGCGCTGCGCCCCCGGCCGGCCCGTGATCGTGCCCGCCACCCGGTCCCAGACCACCCGCGGCCTGAGCTCGGCGAAGGCGTCCGACGGATAGCGCCCGGCCAACATGTCCAGCACCGCCGTGAACGCCGACTCCGGCAGCGCCGCGAACGGCGCCGCCCGCCGCACCAGGGCGAGCAGGTCGTCCAGCTGCCAGGTGTCCATCGCGACCATCGCGACCAGCTGCTGCGCCAAGACGTCGAGGGGGTTGGAGGGCACCCGAAGCGACTCGATCGCCCCCGTGCGCATCCGCTCGGTGACCACCGCCGCCTGCACCAGGTCGCCGCGGTACTTGGGGAAGACCACCCCGGTGGAGACCGCACCCACCTGGTGCCCGGCCCGGCCCACCCGCTGCAGCCCGGAGGCCACCGAGGGCGGGGACTCGACCTGCACCACCAGGTCCACCGCACCCATGTCGATGCCCAGCTCCAGGCTGGAGGTGGCGACCACGGCGGGCAGCCGGCCCGCCTTCAGGTCCTCCTCCACCAGCGCCCGCTGCTCCTTGGAGACCGAGCCGTGGTGGGCGCGGGCCAGCAGCGGCGGAGCGCCCAGGGCGGCCCCGGACTGGGCCATGATCTCGGCCGGGGGCGCTCCCTCCGGCAGCCTCTCGCCCACGGCGCGCTCGTACGCGATCTCGTTGAGCCGGTTGCACAACCGCTCGGCGAGCCGGCGGGAGTTGGCGAACACGATCGTCGAGCGGTGCGCCTGCACCAGGTCGGCGATCCGCTCCTCCACATGCGGCCAGATCGACGGCTTGTCCCCGCCCTCCTTGCCCTCGGTCGCGGGGGAGCCGCCCAACTCGCCCATGTCCTGCACCGGGACGACCACCGACAGGTCGAACTCCTTGGTCGAAGGCGGCTGGACGATCTCCACCTTGCCGCGCGGCGCCAGGTACCGGGCCACCTCGTCCACCGGCCGGACCGTCGCCGACAGCCCGATCCGGCGCGCCGGGCGCGGCAGCAGCTCGTCCAGCCGCTCCAGGGAGAGGGCGAGATGGGCGCCGCGCTTGGTCCCGGCGACCGCGTGCACCTCGTCCAGGATCACCGTCTCGATCCCCGTGAGGGCCTCCCGGGCCGCCGAGGTCAGCATCAGGAACAGCGACTCGGGCGTCGTGATCAGGATGTCCGGCGGGCGGGTGACCAGCGCCCGCCGCTCGGCGGGCGGGGTGTCACCGGAGCGGATCCCCACCCGGATGTCCGGCTCGGGCAGGCCGAGGCGGACCGACTCCTGGCGGATCCCGGTCAGCGGGCTGCGCAGATTGCGCTCCACGTCGACGGCCAGCGCCTTCAGGGGCGAGACGTACAGCACGCGGCAGCGCTTCTTCGACTCCGCGGGCGGCGGGGTCGAAGCGAGCCGGTCGAGGGCGGCGAGGAATGCGGCCAGGGTCTTGCCGGAGCCGGTGGGAGCCACCACCAGCACGTCCGAGCCCTCCCCGATCGCCCGCCAGGCACCCTCCTGGGCGTCGGTGGGGGTGACGAAGGCCCCCGTGAACCACGAGCGGGTCGCGGGGGAGAACGAGTCGAGCGCAGCGCCTGCCATGCCCCCATCGTGCACCCGGCCACTGACAACGGGCCGGACCTGGGGAAACGCGCGACGCGGACGGGGCGCAGAATGGGGGGATGGGGACGGACGAGGGCGCCGGGGGCCGCCGGGAGTGGGCACGGCACTGGCAGTACGCGGAACTGCCCGGGCTGGACCTGCTGCGTGCCCACTACGTACGCCACACCTTCCCGCGGCACGCGCACGACGGGTACGTCATCGCGGCCGTCACCGGAGGCGTCGAGGAGATCGGGCTCCCCGGCCACGTGGTGCGCGCCGGGCCGGGCAGCGTGGTCCTGATCAACCCCGAGGTACCGCACACCGCGCGCGCCGGGGTGCCCGAGGGCTGGGCGTATGCCACCCTCTACCCCTCGCGCGCGCTGATCACCGAGGTCGCCGAGGAGATCGGCACGCTGCGCGGCACTCCTGGCTTCACCGCCGACATGATCTCCGACGCGCGGGGTTCGCAGGCCATCACCGAGGTCCACCGGGCCGCCGAGGCCGGGAACGCGCTGGCCGCCGACACCCTGCTGCGCGGTGTGGTGGCGCGGATGCTGACCCGGCACGCCGGACCGCTGCCCGCCCGTACGGTCCGGGGCGCGGGCGGCGCCGACGCGGCCGCGGCACGCGCCGTACTGCAGGAGCGGATGGCCGACCCGCCGTCGCTGGAGCAGCTCGCCGGGGAGCTCGGTACGAGCCCCTTCGCCCTGCTGCGAGCCTTCCGCGAGCGGTACGGGATGCCGCCGCACACCTGGCTGACCGACGCCCGGGTCCGGCAGGCACGCCGGCTCCTCGACGCGGGCACGGCGCCCGCGGAGGCGGCCGTCACCGTGGGCTTCACCGACCAGCCGCACCTGAACCGGCACTTCACCCGCATCGTGGGGGTGCCGCCCGGCGCGTACCGGCGGGAGCGGGCCGGTCAGGACCGCGCGCGCAAGAACCGGTTAGGACCGCGCGCGCAAGAACGTACAAGACCGGCCGGCCCCGTCCTGCGTAGTTTCGGGGCGTGGGAGAACATCGAGCAGTGATACAGGAGACCCCCGAGGGGGTCGCCGAGGGGCGGCCGCGGGCCGCCGTCGTCCGCGACGCGCTCGGGGTCGGGGTGGCCGTCGGACTGTCCGGGTTCGCCTTCGGGGTGACCGCAGCCGGGGCCGGCATCAGCACCCTGCAGGCCTGTGTGCTCAGCCTGCTCGTCTTCACCGGCGCCTCGCAGTTCGCCCTGGTCGGAGCGCTCGCGGCGGGTGGGAACCCGTTCACCGCCGCCGCCGGGGCCTTCTTCCTCGGGACCCGCAACGCCTTCTACGGGCTGCGGCTGTCGCAGCTGCTCGAGCTGCCCCGGCCCGTGCGGCCCCTCGCCGCGCACTGGGTGATCGACGAGACCACCGCCGTCGCGCTGGCCCAGCCCGACCGGAAGTCGGCCCGCCTCGGCTTCACCGTCACCGGGCTCACCCTCTACGCGCTGTGGAACCTCACCACCCTGCTCGGCGCGCTCGGCGCCGAGGCCATCGGGGACACCCGGGCCTGGGGCCTGGACGCCGCCGGACCCGCCGTGTTCCTGGCGCTGCTGGCACCGATGCTGAAGACCTCCACCGAGCGGGCGGTCGCCGTCCTCGCGCTCGTCCTCGGGCTCGGCTTCCTGCCCGTACTGCCCGCCGGCGTACCCGTGCTGATCGCGGCCCTGGCCGCCCCCGTCGTGCTGTGGATGAAGGGACGCCGTCCGTGACCGTCTGGATCGCCATCGGCCTCACCGTCGTCGGCTGCTACGCCGTCAAGCTCGCCGGGCTGCTGGTGCCCGCCGGGGCCCTGGAACGGCCGCTCGTGCGACGCCTGGCCGCCCTGCTGCCGGTCGCCCTGCTCGCCGCGCTCACCGCCCAGCAGACCTTCAGCACCGGGTCCGCCCTCGTCGTCGACGCCCGCGCCGCCGGGCTCGCGGCCGCCGGGCTGGCGCTGCTGCTGCGCGCCCCGTTCCTGGTCGTGGTCGCGGCCGCCGTCGTCGTCACCGCGGGGGTACGGGCCCTGGGTGGCTGACCGTGGCGGGCAGGCGCCCGTAGGCGCGCAGCGTGAGCAGGGCCTCCAAGGTGGCGATCGGCCGCCGCTCCAGCGAGCTCCCCGGAGCCCAGGCCCGCCGGCGTACCGGCCAGCCGCCGTCGGGCTGCTGCTCGGAGGCCAGGAAGTCCAGTGAGCGGCGCAGCTCCGCGTCGGTGAACCAGCCGCGGGCCAGCGACTCCGGCCGCTTCGCGTAGTCGTGCGGATACAGTCGCTCGCCCGGCGCGTAGCCGGGGGCCTCCGGGTACTCCGCCCGCCGTACCGGATCGAGCACCACGAGCCGCTGCTCGCGCACCAGCCGGCCCAGCCGGTCCGCGGCCGCCGCCGCGCGCGCCCGGTCGGGGATGCCGTCGAGGAAGGCCACCGCGCTCTGGACCTCGTACGGATGCGAGTGGCGCAGGTTCTCCACCCGGTCCCAGCAGAAGTCCGTGGCCCGGAAGAGCCAGGCGTGCCAGACCCGGTTGCGGTGCAGTACGCCGACCACCGGGCCCGTGGTCAGCAGCTCGCCCGGCGGGTCGTCGTGCATCGGGTGGTAGGGGGCCGCGGGATAGTCGCGGGGGGCCGGGAAGACCACCGGAAGCGCGCCGTCCAGGGTGGAGACCCCGGTCAGGTGGCGGCAGAGCCGCTCGATGCGCTGCCCGGCGCAGCGGCCCAGGCTGTCGAGCACGCGCAGCGCGTGCGCGGTGTGCAGGGGCTGGCTGAGCGGACCGCGAAGATCCGGATCGAGCGCGTGACCGTAGCCCCCGTCCGTGTTGAGATACGAGCCGAGGGCCGTGTCCACCGGGTCGGCGTCCCCGCCGAGGAAGTGGAACGCGAACCGCCGCTGCTCCAGCACGCGGGCCGTGAGCCAGATGAAACCCTCGGCGCGGGCCAGCGGGGTCTGTGGGGGCTGGGGGGATCGTGGGGTCTGCGAGGAAGCTTCGTCTCCGGGCATGCGTGCAACCTAGGACGCGGTGGTGCGGCGGGGAGGGCCGAACGCGGGCGGTGCACTCTCCCGGGGCGGGATACTGGGGGCATGCGGTTGACGATTTTCTGGGAACGGATGGCGGAGCACTTCGGCGCGGCCTACGCCGACTCCTTCGCGCGCGACCACGTCATGACGGAGCTGGGCGGGCGCACCGTCCACCAGGCGCTGGACGCGGGCTGGGAGACCAAGGACGTGTGGCGCGCGGTGTGTTCGGCGATGGACGTGCCGGCGTCGCTGCGCTGACGCCGCCCTGGCCGGCGCGCTGTTTCGCCGTGGCGGGCGAGGGTGGGACAGACTTGGCGCCGTGGCAGCCAGCGAAGAGACGACCGATCAGTCCGCCGAGGCACGAGGAGTGACACCGCCGGTGCGGGTGGAGGAGCCGACATCGCCGGTTCCGCCCGTGCCGCCGACTCCACCTCCCTCCGGTGCGGCCGACGCCGCGGACGACGCGCGCATGCCGCGCTGGCTGCCGCGCGCCGTGATCCTCGTACTGGCCCTCGTCGCTTGTTTCCAGCTCGGCAGCTGGGCCTTCCACCAGCTGATAGGCCTGCTGGTCAACATCCTGATCGCGTTCTTCCTCGCGCTCGCGATCGAGCCGGCGGTGGCCAGGATGGCAGCCACGGGCATGCGCCGCGGGCTCGCCACCTTCGTGATGTTCCTCGCGGTGTTCGTCGTGACCGCCGGCTTCCTCGCGCTGCTCGGCTCGCTGCTCGCCGGGCAGATCGTCGCCATGGTCGAGGGCTTCCCGGGCTATATCGACGCGGTGATCAAGGCGATCAACTCCACCTTCCACACCGAACTGTCCCGGCTGGAGATCCAGGAGAGCGTGCTGCGCTCCGACTGGCTGCGCAAGTACGTGCAGAACAGCGCGTCCGGCGTGCTCGACGTGTCCGCCACCGTGCTCGGCGGACTCTTCAAGCTGCTGACGATCGGGCTGTTCTCCTTCTACTTCGCCGCCGACGGCCCGCGGCTGCGGCGCGCGCTGTGCTCCGTACTGCCGCCCGCGAAGCAGGCCGAGGTGCTGCGCGCCTGGGAGATCGCCGTCGCCAAGACGGGCGGGTACCTCTACTCGCGCGGGCTGATGGCCTTCATCTCCGGTGTCGCGACCTACATCGTGCTGGCGGTCCTCGGGGTGCCGTACGCGCCCGCGCTCGCCGTGTGGGTGGGGCTGGTCTCGCAGTTCGTCCCCACCATCGGCACCTATCTCGCGGGCGCGCTGCCGGTGCTGCTCGCCTTCACCGTCGATCCCTGGTACGCGCTGTACGTACTGGGCTTCGTGGTGATCTACCAGCAGTTCGAGAACTACGTCCTGCAGCCGAAGCTGACCTCGAAGACCGTGGACATCCATCCGGCCGTGGCTTTCGGATCGGTCATCGCGGGCACCGCACTGCTGGGCGCGGTCGGGGCGCTCATCGCGATCCCGGCCGTCGCCACGCTGCAGTCCTTCCTCGGCGCGTACGTCAAGCGGTACGAGCTGACGCGGGACGCGGAGTCCTCTACTTCCCGTCGACGTCGACGCGTACGACTGCCAAGGCTTCGCTGACGGTCGCCTCGACGGCGGCCTTGTCCAGACCGAGGCCGCTCAGCGGGCCCTGGCCGTTCTCCAGCTCCAGGAGCGCGAGCAGGACGTGCTCCGTACCGACGAAGTCGTGGCCCAGGCGAAGGGCCTCGCGGAAGGTGAGTTCGAGGGCCTTCTTCGCGGACGCGTCGAAGGGGATCAGGTCGGGCACCTCCGGCTGGGCCGGGGGCAGCAGGGCGGTCACGGCGGCGCGTACGTCGTCGGCGGCGACCCCCTGGGCGCGCAGGGCATACCCGGCGAGGCTCTCGGACTCGGCGAGGAGGCCCAGGACCAGGTGCTCGGTGCGGATCTCGGTGCCGCCGGCGGCGCGGGCCTCGTTCTGGGCGGTCATGACGACGTTGCGGGCGCGGGGGGTGAACCGGCCGAAGCCCGCCTGGGGGTCCAGGCCGCCGTCGCCCTCCTTGTCCGCCTTGGGGACGAAGCGCTTCTGGGCGGCCTGGCGGGTGACGCCCATGCTCCGGCCGATGTCGGTCCAGGAGGCTCCGGAGCGGCGGGCCTGGTCGACGAAGTGGCCGATGAGGTGGTCGGCCACGTCACCGAGGTGCTCGGCGGCGACGACGGCGTCGCTGAGCTGCTCCAGGGTGTCGGTGTGGACCTTCTTGATGGCCTCGATGAGGTCGTCGAGGCGTACCGGGTTGGTCATGCGAACGGGTTCCATCGAAGGGTTCGTCATAGGTGCAACCGTAGGTTGACACTTCGATGAGTGTCAACCCTGGGTTGTCACTCGGGTGTGGGGTGTTCATGAGCGCGGGGCCGGGGTGCCGGTGCCATCCTGTGGAGGAGAGTCGAGACGCGGAGGCCGCCATGGGGTTCTACGCCGAGCAGGCAGTGCCGCGGATCCTCGACGTCGCCTGCGGGGCCAAGGTGGCCCGGCCGCTGCGGCGCCGGGTCTGCGAGGGGCTGGCGGGCGAGGTCGTCGAGATCGGCTTCGGCGCGGGGCACAACGCCCCCTTCTATCCGCAGGGCGTCACGAGCGTGTCGGCGGTCGAGCCCTCCGACGTCGCGTGGCGGCTGGCCGCCAAGCGCGTACGGGACGCCCGCGTCCCGGTCCGAAGGGCCGGCCTGGACGGCCAGTCCCTGCCCTTCGAGGACGACGGTTTCGACTCCGCGCTGTCCACCTGGACGCTGTGCACCATCCCGGACGCCGTGGCGGCCCTGCGCGAGCTGCGCCGCGTCCTGAAGCCCGGCGGCACCCTGCACTTCGTCGAACACGGACTCGCCCCGGCGGGCGACCGGCGCGTGCGCCGCCTGCAGCGCCGGCTCGAACCGCTGAACATGCGGCTCCTGGGCGGCTGCCACCTCACCCGCTCCGCCCCGGACCTGCTGGTGGCGGCGGGATTCACGATCACCGCCCTCGACGTCTTCTACGAGGAGGGGGCGCCGAAGTTCCTGTGCGCCGAATCCCTCGGGACAGCGATCTCCCCCTGACCGACGACCCGACGACCCGTCACGAAACCATCACGAGGGGGACGGGCCCGGAGCGGCCCTGGCAGCATCGGTCGGACCGATCCAGGGGGGTTCCAGGTTCCATGAGATTCCGTGTGCGTGTCCCCGTGGCGACCCGCGTCGCCTTCGCCGTAGCGACCGTCGCAGCCGGCACGTTGATGCTCGGGGGCTGCTCCCAGTCCCCGGCCGAGCGGCTGGAGGAGTGGTACAGCTCGGGAGGCGAGGCCCAGATCAGGAAGCTGAACGAGGACGCCGGCCGGGTCAACGAGGTGAGCATGCGCACGATCGACGTCCAAGGACCCGCCTGCCAGGACCTGTTGGCCCAGACCACCAAGGCCGAGAAGCTCGACCCGATCCCGGACGAAGCCGCCCAGCGGTACTGGAAGGAAGCCCTCGGCGGATTCCGGCGGGGTGCGGGTGAATGCGCCGACGGGGCCGCGAAGAAGGAAGAGGCCCAGGTCGCCCGGGGCATCACGGCGGTCCAGACGGAAGGCCTCCCCAAGCTGGTGAACACCGTCTCGATGATCAAGGCGGGCCTGGCGGCGGCCAAGTGACCTGAACGGGCCGGATGTCAGTGACGGTTGCTGGTGCTCCGACCGGAGACGATCACCGGATCGGTGCCGACTGGCCTTGCACCGGTTGGATGTGACGACACGTCCGATCGGCGCGGCAGAGTCGGTCAGGGTTCGCAAGTTCGCCGACCATCTGCGGCGCAACGTCGCCCGACCGATACGCATCGGCCGTGAGGCCCTGCGCTGCCTGCTCGCGCGCCGCGGCGTGACGTTCCAGCGGACCAAGACCTGGAAGGAATCCAGCGACCAAGACTTCGATACCGAACCGGAGCGGATCGAGTACGCGCTGACTGAACGGCCCGACCGGACCTTCGCCTTCGGCGAGTTCGGCCCGCTCGGCATCCGCCCGACCTCCGGGTCCTGCTGGGCCAGGAAGGGTGGCACCGACCCCGTCACAGCCTGACGCCTCGCTCACGAACCGCCCGCCCGCCGACCACCGCACTCACCCCCGGCGCTGGGCTGGGACCGGATTGTGCTGACCGGCCGCGGGCTGAGCCGTAATTCGTTTGACCGGGCCACGGGTCAACGCTGCACTGTGGCCAGACACCACGAGTCGTGGTGCCGGTATCCCGAGGAGGCAGCGGCAGCAATGGAGATCCGTTCCACGACCGACGAGGATCTCGACGTCTTCGTCGACACAGTCCATGCCGCGTTCGGGCGCTTCCCGGAAACCCCGATAGAGGGCGGCGGGCTCTGGTGGTCGGCGCTCGAAATGGACCGCTGCCTGCTCGCCCTGACTGCGGACGGGCGGCCCGTCGGCACCGCCGCCACGCACTCCTTCGAGCTCACCCTGCCCGGTGAGACCCTCGTCCCGGCCGCCGGGGTGACCGCCGTCGGCGTCCTGCCCTCCCACCGGCGCCAAGGCGTGCTCAGCACGATGATGCGGCACCAGCTCACCGAGTTGCGGGCCCGAGGAGAGTTCCTCTCCGTGCTATTGGCATCCGAGGCCCCGATCTACGGCAGGTTCGGCTACGGACCGGCGACCTACACGGCGCGGCTGAAGGTGCCGCGCCACCAGGCCGCCCTCGCCGTTCCCCGGGCGCGCGGAGTGGCCCACGCACCAGCGGCCGGCTCGGACAACGGCTCGGTCGAGGTGCTGCGGCGGGCGGAGTGCGGCGAGATTCTGGAAGAGGTCTACGACCGGTATCGCCGCGCCCAGCCCGGCGCGCTGTCCCGGCCGCACCGCTGGTGGGCCCTGCGTGCGGGGCAGCCCCCGATCTCGCCGGCGCCGCGCTACGTCGCCGTCCACCGTGACGCCGACGGCGTCGCGGACGGGTACGCCAGCTACTCGATCGAGTCCGGCACCCTGATGGTCGACGAGACCATCACCACCGACGACGCCGTCTTCACAGCCCTGGCCCGGTTCGCACTCGGACACGACCTGGTCTCTCAGGTCGTGTTCAGGCATGTCCCGCCCGAGCACCCGCTGCGCTGGCAGCTTGCGGACTTCCGCGCCGGCGAGGTGAGCGGCGACATGGACTGGCTCTGGGTGCGGCTGCTGGACGTCCCGCGTGCGCTGACCGCACGTGGCTGGTTCACGGACGGCGAACTCGTCCTCGACGTCGAAGACCCGTTCCTCGGCGAACACGGCCGCTACCTGCTGACCGTCCAGGAAGGCAAGGCAGACTGCATCCCGACAGACCGGGATCCCGACCTGTCCCTGGACATGCGCGACCTGGGCTCGATCTACCTCGGTGGCACCGCCCCGAGCACGCTCGTGCGTGCCGGACACATCCGGGCCCACCACCCGAGCGCGGTCACCCTCGCCGACGCCCTCTTCCGCGCCGACCGTCCCCCGCACTGCCTGCACTGGTTCTGACCGCGCGCTCGCCGACCCTGCACAGGTCGCGTTAACCCATGGTCACCCGTCGGGGCGGATGCTCCCGAATCGCGAAGGGGTGAGTGGGTGTGGGTGTGGGTGTGGCCAGGAGCCGGAGGGATGGCGGCCGGGCTGGAACGGGCGCGCCGTCACGAACGGCCTGACAACCTGGCCTCCCTGCGGCGGCTCGACGAGAAACTGACCCGCCACCGCTGACTCGTCCACGGACGGGCAGTCCGGGAATGAATCGCCGACGTCGGCACGCCGCCACGCCATGCCGGTGAACCTACTACTGGGACCCCTGGGACGACGACGAGGGCGAGGGCGAGGGGGACGAGGCCAAGGCCTGGCCGTCGACGTTCGACCAGCTGTGGCAGGACGAGCGGGTCCAGGAGGAGGGGACGCACTCCATCCTCGACATGTGGCGGATCGTGCGCCCCGGCGAGAACCCCGACCACGGCACCGTGCAGCCCGTTCAGCCTGCCGAGGCCCATCGCGTGGCGGGTACCGACCGCCTCACGCGGGCCCACGTCCCGGACATCGAACCGCTCGCCGACCGACGGTGGTTCGGCAGATGCGCGGTCCTGCACGACGCCCACGGGAGGCCGGAGGAGATCTACTTCTGGGGCTTCTCCGGCGACTGACGGCCGGCCTCTCCACCCTGGGCGGGGGACACCTCGCGCGGATCGTGTCGATCCCCGCGCGGGGTGCTGCCTAGGCTGCCGGCATGGCTCATGCGAAGACCTCCTACGTCTGCCTGCCCTGCCGGGCCTCGTACAAGCAGCCCTACGACAGGGACCGGGAGCGGATCTGCCCGCGGTGTGCGGGAACCCTGGTCCATGTGGGCTCGGCCTTCGCCGCACCCCCGCGCCGCGACGCCGCGGGATGGCGGACCCTCGCCGTGCTGCTGAACGCGGGCGTGCGGTTCCACAAGAGCTGCTGCGGCGGGCCGGGCTACCGGCCGCGCACCCTGCACGAGGTGCGCGAGCGGATGGCGTACGCGCGGCGGACCGGCACGCCCTTCGCGGAGGCGCTCGTCCTGCGTGACCTGCCGTGACCGGGCACGACGCCCTCGCGCGGCTCGTGACACCGCCGACCGCGCCCGTCGAGGCCCGTGGCAACTGGACCGCGGCCGAGACCGGGCTCGGGGTACGGCTGCCCGACGACTACAAGTGGCTGGTCGCCACCTACGGATGGGGGGAGTTCGGCGATTTCCTCTACCTCCACACACCCTTCGGTGCGAACCGGTACAACCGCGTCGAGTGGCAGGGCGCGCATCCGACGGAATCGCCGGAGCGTGACCGCGAGCGCTACCCGTACCCGCTGCACCCCGCGCCGGGCGGGTTGCTGATCTGGGGCACCACCATGAACGCCGACCGGCTCTGCCGGCTCACCGACGGGGACCCCGAGGAGTGGCCCGTCGTGGTGTGGAGCAGCGAGGGCTGGTACGAGACCCACCGCACGGGCGCGGCCGCCTTCGTCGAGGGCTGGGTCGGCGGCCGCGTCCACTCCCGCCTGCTCGGCGCGATGGATCCGGACCTGGCGCCCTGGTTCAACACCTTCCGGCCCCGCGTCGACCGGTGCCTGGTCCTGTCCGAGGGGCCCCTGCCCCATGACGAGCGCCTGAGGCGCCTGCGTACGGCGCTGGCCCCCACCACGGACCGCGGCACGTGGCGCTCGGAGCGCGACGGGAGCGGACAGGACCACTTCGCGACCCTCGACGCCGACTGGCTGCTCACCTACGACACCCCCACCCTCACCGGATCCGGATCGCCTTCCCGCCCGAGGACACCGAGCACGTCCGCCACCGGCTCTTCGCCGCCGCCGAGCTCATGGAATGCCGGGTGCTGGAGGTCACGACCGCGGCGGGGACCCCGATGGAGGCCTGGGACGCGGTCACGGACGAGGACGAGTAGCTCGGCGTCCGTGGGATCCGAGCGGTCGCGGCGCCGCGACCGGATGAGGCGCGGACGTGGCCGCCGACGGGCAACGGCGCAGGTGGGGGGAGGGGTGGGCGTGGCGCGCTTGACAGGGAAATCGAACATCCATTCTGATGGGTTATCCACAGCCGAAACGCTCGTGGAGGCGCATTGTCAGTGGCAGGCATTAGCGTCAGTGACGTGAAGCGATCGACTCAAGCAAACCGGGTGGAACCCATGGCAGGCACCGACCGCGAGAAGGCTCTCGACGCCGCTCTCGCACAGATTGAACGGCAATTCGGCAAGGGTGCGGTCATGCGCCTCGGCGACAAGCCGAACGACCCCATCGAGGTCATCCCCACCGGGTCGACCGCGCTGGACATCGCCCTCGGCGTCGGCGGGCTGCCCCGCGGCCGTGTGATCGAGGTGTACGGCCCGGAGTCCTCCGGTAAGACGACCCTGACCCTGCACGCCGTGGCCAACGCACAGAAGGCCGGCGGCACCGTCGCCTTCGTGGACGCCGAGCACGCGCTCGACCCCGAGTACGCCAAGGCCCTCGGCGTCGACACCGACAACCTCATCCTGTCGCAGCCGGACACCGGCGAGCAGGCGCTGGAGATCGTGGACATGCTGGTCCGCTCCGGTGCGCTCGACCTGATCGTCATCGACTCCGTGGCGGCCCTCGTGCCGCGTGCGGAGATCGAGGGCGAGATGGGCGACTCGCACGTCGGTCTCCAGGCCCGACTGATGAGCCAGGCGCTCCGGAAGATCACCGGTGCGCTCAACCAGTCCAAGACCACCGCGATCTTCATCAACCAGCTCCGCGAGAAGATCGGCGTGATGTTCGGCTCGCCCGAGACCACCACCGGTGGTCGCGCGCTGAAGTTCTACGCCTCCGTGCGCCTCGACATCCGCCGCATCGAGACCCTCAAGGACGGCACGGACGCGGTCGGTAACCGCACCCGCGTCAAGGTCGTCAAGAACAAGGTCGCGCCGCCGTTCAAGCAGGCCGAGTTCGACATCCTCTACGGCCAGGGCATCAGCCGCGAGGGCGGTCTGATCGACATGGGCGTGGAGCACGGCTTCGTGCGCAAGGCCGGCGCCTGGTACACGTACGAGGGCGACCAGCTCGGCCAGGGCAAGGAGAACGCCCGCAACTTCCTGAAGGACAACCCCGACCTCGCCAACGAGATCGAGCGGAAGATCAAGGAGAAGCTGGGCGTGGGTGTCCGCAAGGACGCCGCCGCCGAAACGGGTGCGGACGCGACCGACGCCGCGGCCACCGCCGTGCCCGCCCCGGCATCGAAGGCCAAGACGACGGCCAAGGCCGCCGTGGCCAAGAGCTGACCCGTGCGCGAGCAGGAAGGGGGCGGCGAGCGCCGAGGCGGCCGTGAGGGCCGTTCGGAGCTGCCGCCCCAGAGCCCCGAGGAGCAGGCGCGGGCGATCTGTCTGCGCCTGCTCACCGGGAGCCCGCGTACCCGGCGCCAGCTCGCGGACGCCCTGCACAAGCGGGGCATCCCCGAGGAGGTGTCGCAGCAGGTCCTCTCCCGGTACGAGGAGGTGGGCCTGATCGACGACGCCGCCTTCGCCGGAGCCTGGGTCGAGTCCCGGCACCGCGGCCGGGGCCTGGCCCGCCGGGCGCTGGCCCAGGAGCTCCGGACCAAAGGGGTGCACGCCACCCTCGTGGAGGAGGCCCTGGAGCAGCTGGACTCCGACCAGGAGGAGCAGACCGCCCGGGAGCTCGTGGAGCGCAAGCTCCGCTCCACCCGGGGCCTGGAGCGGGACAAGAGGATCCGGCGCCTCGCCGGGATGCTCGCCCGCAAGGGATACCCGGAGGGCATGGCCCTGCGGGTCGTGCGCCGGGCGCTGGAGACGGAGGGCGAGGACGCCGACGACCTGGGATATCCCGGGGAATGAGCCGGTGGGCCCGGGGTGGGGGTAACCCCCGGGACCGGACGCCGGGACACGCCAATGTCAGGGCCAGGGCACGGCGGCAGAGTTGGCCGCATGATGCTGCGTTACGCCCTTCAGACCGTCAGGGACCGCAAGGCCGGTTTCCTCGGCGCCTTCGTCGCCCTGCTGTGCGCGGCCGCCCTCGTCACCGCCTGCGGGACGCTCCTTGAAACGGGACTCCGCGGAAAGATCGGCACCGAGCGCTACGCGGCCACGCCGATCCTCGTCTCCGCCGACCAGAACGTCCACGAGACCACGGTCAAGGAGAAGAAGGGCGGACGCACCAAGACCAAGCACAAGGCCAAGCCCGTCGCCGAGCGGGCCTGGCTCCCGGCCGCCACCGTGGACACCGTCCGCGCCGTGCCCGGTGTCGAGCGGGCCGTCCCCGAGCTCACCTTCCAGGCCGTCCCCCTGGTCAAGACCCCCGGAAAGCCGCTGCCCTCGTACGGGCACGCCTGGAGCTCCGCCGCACTGACCCCCTTCACCCTCACCGAGGGCCGCGCCCCGCAGAGCGGGGACGAGGTCGTCGTCGACCGCGCGCTGGCCGACCGCGCCGGACTGGGCCCCGGCTCCGAACTCCCCGTGCAGTCCACCGGCGAACCCAGGACGTACCGGGTCAGCGGGGTCGCGAGGACCGATCGGGGCGACCTCGCCCGGCAGAGCGCGCTCTTCTTCGGCGACGACGAGGCCCAGCGGCTCGCCGCCCGCGCCGGCCAGGTCAGCGCCATCGGAGTGCTGCCCGTACCCGGGGTCGGCGCCACCGAGCTCGCCGCCCGGGTCGAGCGGGCGCTGCGGGGCACGACCGCGCAGGTCGCCACGGGCGACGAGCGCGGCCCCGTCGAATTCCTCGACGCCGCCGGTGCCCGCATCAAGCTGGTCTCCATGGGCGGCGCGATGGGCGGCACCTCGCTGCTCGTCGCGATCCTCGTCGTCGTCGGCACCTTCGCGCTCTCCGTCCAACAGCGCCACCGCGAACTCGCCCTGCTGCGGGCCATCGCCGCCACCCCGGGGCAGCTACGCCGCATGATCGGCCGGGAGGCGCTGGCGGTGGTCCTGATCGGGACGGCGCTGGGGTCGGGGATCGCACTGGCGGTACTGACCGCGTTCAGCGTGGGCATGACGGGGGCGGCGGCGCCCGCGGTGCTGCCGGTGGCTTACGCGGCGGTGGTAGGGGCGGCCGGGGCGCTGGCCCTGGCGGCCACTTCCCTCCCGGGGCGGGTGGCGTTGCGGGTGGCGCCGGTGGCTGTCGCCACGGCGAAGGGGTAGCCCCGTACGGGGATCCGGGCCCCGGGACCGCACCGCCTGAGCGGTGCGGCCCCGGGACCGTCGCACGTGCGGCGCCGTCGCCGGGGGCGGCGCCCGGAGACTCAGGCGGGTGTGACCGGGAGGCCCGCCGACTTCCAGGCCTGGAAGCCGCCGGTCAGGTCCGTCGCGCGGTGGAGGCCCAGCGCGTGGAGCGAGGCCGCGGCGAGGCTGGACGCGTAGCCCTCGTTGCAGATCACCACCACCTGGAGGTCGTGGCTCGTGGCCTCGGGGAGGCGGTGGCTGCCCCGCGGGTCCAGGCGCCATTCCAGCTCGTTGCGCTCGACCACCAGGGCGCCCGGGATCAGCCCGTCCCGCTCGCGCAGGGCCTGGTAGCGGATGTCCACCAGGACGGCCCCGGCGCGGGAGGCGGCGTACGCCTCCCGCGCGTCCACGCGGGTGTAGCCCGTACGGACCCGCTCCAGCAGCTCGTCGATGCCGATCGGGGCGCTCACTGCCAGTCCGCCGGACGCTCGACGTGCTCCAGGCTGAGCACCGGGCCGCTGCGGCTGTAGCGGCGGATCAGCGGGAGCGGCGGGTAGTAGGCGTGCACGGAGATCGCGTGCTCGGCCGGCGACTCGTTGAGGACCTCGTGCACGTGGTGCTCCCGGAAGGCGCGCCCCGAGCCCGCGCCCAGCGTCCGGTGGCGGTCGACGTCCTGGGCCAACTCCAGGGACTTCCAGCCCTCGGAGGGCAGCCGCACGGCCAGCGAGTGCTCGGTGAGCCGACCTCGGGCGGTGGCGAACGCGCCCCGCGATTCGGCGTGGTCGTGCCAGCCGGTGCCGGTGCCCGGCGGCCAGCCGATCAGCCATGCCTCACTGCCTCCCGGCCCGTCCAGCCGGATCCAGGTGCGGCCCTGCGGATCGAGCGGCAGCGAGGCCACGACCGCGGGGTCGGCCGCCGTGCGGAGGGCGAAGTCGAGGAGTTCGGCGGCCGTGGGGCCCCCGGCCGCGGGCAAGGACTCCGGGGCGTACGAGGGTGCGGATGCGGGTGCAGACATGAAGGGGGACCGTTCCTGGGTTCGCGGAGGTGCGCGCAGGCCGGTGGACGGCACGGGGCGCGCGGAGGGAAGGGCGAATCAGCAGGAAGGGCGACACACGCAGCCCGCGTAGCGGAGCAGGTCCATATGGACCCTCCGCCACAGGCGTACGTCGTTGCCGGTCATTCCGCGAGTGAACCACGGAGTCCCGGAGACGGTCAATCGATCACCACGGTCGGTGTCGGTGTCGGCTTGGCGGCCGGGCTCGCCGTGGAGGGCGTCGGCACCCGGGACGCGGGCGCGCCCGCCCGGACCGTGTCCGCCGCCTCGTACAGCTCCGCCGGGCGGACCCCCGCGAAGGTCGCCGCCAGGTGCCCGTCCGGCCGCACCAGCAGCACGGTGTGCGCCGGGGCCCCCGGGTAGCTGTCCGCGACCAGCAGGTCGGTGCGGACCGGGAGGGCGCTCACCGCCGCCGCGAGGCGGGGCATCAGCCCGGCGCCGAGCCAGTGGCGCCGGTCCCAGACCCCGGTGCCGGGGGCCACCAGGACCACCAGCAGCCGACCCTGCCCGAGCAGGTCCCGCAGGGGCACGGTCGCCCCGTCGGGCGCGGTCACCGGTACGTTCGCCACCGGGCCGCCCGGCTCCGTGGCCGTCGGCACCTCCCGGACGGCGACCGGCGGGGCGTACGTGGGCTCCGCGCCCAGCGGCCCGCGCCCCAGGTGGCCGTCGGTGAGCAGGGATTCGGCGCTGCGCGCGGCTCCGGGGAGGTAGGTGCGCAGGCCGCCCCCGGCCCGCAGCGAAGGCATCGCCTGGTCGGCCGCGCGCAGCCGGGAGGCGACCGCGGTGCGCCGCTCGCCCTCGTAGCTGTCGAGCAGGGCCTCGGAGGCCCCCTGGTGCCAGGCCAGCGAGAGCTTCCACGCCAGGTTCTCGGCGTCCCGGAGCCCCTCCTCCACGCCCTGGGTACCGAGCGCGCCCAGCAGGTGGGCGGCGTCTCCGGCGAGGAAGGCGCGCCCGTCGCGCCAGCGCCGGGCAAGCCGGTGGTGCAGGGTGTGGACCCCGGTGTCGATGAGGTCGTACGGGGGCGTTGTGCCGCCGCACCACACCGCGAGGGTGTCGCGGATCAGGGTCACCAGCGCGTCGGGAGTCACGAGCTCCCCGCGGGGCGGGAGCAACCAGTCCAGCCGCCAGACTCCGTCGGGCAGTGGCCGGGAGGTGACCTCCTGCGGCGGGCTCCGGTGCAACAAGGCCTCGCCGGGCCAGGGCAGTTCGGTGCGCAGCGCGGCCACGGCGTGCCGCTCCACGGCGGTGCGGCCGGGGAAGCGGATGCCGAGGAGCTTGCGCACGGTGGAGCGGGCGCCGTCGCAGCCGACCAGGTAACTCCCGCGCCACCAGGTGGTCTCGGCGCCCCGGGTGTGCGCGGTGACGCCCCGTCCGTCCTGCTCCAGGGAGTCCACTTTGCTGTCGGTGATCAGTTGGACGAGCGGGTGGGCCGCGGCGGCGTCGCGCAGTCCGCGCGTCAGCGCGTGCTGCGGCACGTGCAGCGGGGCCGGGTGGTCCTCGAAGGTGATCCGCCGGTCGGGCCGGCTCCGGCGCATGGTGCGCCAGGCGGCGAAGTACGCCCCTTCGTCGCGCAGGGTCGTGCAGCCCAGCCGGTGCGCCATGGCCGCCGTTTCGGCGTGCAGCACGACGGTACGGGCCGGGCGGACCTCCTCCTTGCCGGGCCCTTCGTCGAGCACGACGGAAGGCACGCCCGCACCCGCGAGGGCGAGCGCGAGGGACAGCCCGACGGGGCCCGCGCCGACGACGATCACCGGGTCCATGGCGCGGCTCCCGATGTCCGGTATGTGATCACAGAACGTATGCAACCCACTGTAGGTGCCCGCGTCAAGTGACCCTGGTCGGCACAGCGATAACTGGAAGCATTAATTCCGAAAAGGGCGTTGCTCCGCGCAGATGCGCACTCACGCGGACCGCCTGGCTACCGGCAGGCCGGCTGCTCCGCATCGCTCGGGTTGCCGCCACTGGATGCGCCCTCCCCGTGATCCGCATGTCGGTGAGGTGCCGGCAGGCGCACCGGGTGCCGGATTGCCGCCGGGGCGAGCGTGGCCACAGTATGCGGCTCGATTGATTTCAGTCATCGAGAGGCTCGAATTCCCGTGTTAAGCATTTCGGTCTCAATGTGGCTCGAATTCCCTATCTCGAGATCAGGCCATTTCGGCCGGAATTAATCCTTTCATTTATTTGCATGGGGTGGTTATGCTGCGTTTTGCCTCCTTATTTCGTTCACCCTGGGTGGCGTGAGTCTCAAGTAACCCTCAGAAGGTGGTTATCTCGCTTGCCCTGCTCCGGTGGGCGTGGAATTGTCGTGGTCATGCGGGGGGAAGTGTCCACCGCATGTAGGGGGAGTCGAAGGCTTAGAAAACGTCAGGCCCCCTGCTGTCCTGTCGGAATGACATATTGAGCGTTTGTCGCTCAGGGTGAAGGATGAAGGAATTTGTTGAAGAGCATTCGCATTCGGCGGATCGTTGCCGCTCCGGCGCTTGGAGTCGTGCTGGCTGGTCTCTTATCGCTCGGCGGCGGGGCAACCGCATCGGCTTCCGAGTCTGGCACCACGGCACACCCCACTGGTTGCCTTGCGGAGAAGCCTGATGGGGATTGGGGGGCGGTCGCCAGGTGTAAGAACGCTAATGGCGGCTCCTATCAGGCTGTCGCCAACTGCAAGAGCACCGATACCGGAGAGGTGGAGCAGTTCTACGGTGATTGGAGGCAGGTCGGGTTTTCCTATGCTTACTGCCAGGGATCCTATCGTGCCATTTCTGCGGGACTCATGTCGTCCCCGAGGAATAACACCTGAGAACGTCCAGATCGATCACGAAAGGGTCAACGAAAATGAAGAAGGTTTACACGGCGCTGCTCGCCGGCGCGGCGATGGCTGTTCTCGGACTTCAAGGCACGGCGACCGCGGCTCCCATGGGCTGGCCGGAAGGCTGTAGTAGCCTCCGGACTCCGGGTGGCGGCTGGATGGCAACATGCGAACATCCCAATGGCGGACGCTTCAAGGCGACCATTACGTGTGAGCGTTGGGATGGTAAGGGCCTCGTCGAGCACGATGCGGCGGATTGGTCCACCAGCGGGTACTCCTTCGCTTTCTGCCCGCCGAACACCTCTGTCAAGACCGGCTCCGTCTGGACAAGGTCCTACTAGCAGGACGACAACCCCACGGTCTCCTGTGTTCGCGTAGCGTCCCACGGTGTGAACGGCCGACGTGGTCCGGCGCATGCGGCGTGGCTTCCCTCGCACTGTTCACGATCTGAGGCGTCGACGTACGTGTCACGAAGGAGCCTGCGGCTCGATCGGAGCACTGCTGCCGGGGGCCTGGGACACAGACGGCCTGGCCGTCCCTCCGGGCCAACGGTGCAGCGGGTCGGCCGACCACTGCAGTCGCAGTGATGATGTTGGTGCTGTTGGGAATCAGCAGGCCGCAGGAGTACACGGACGGTCCGCTGCCAAAACGGAATTGGGCCTGCTGGGCCGTGCGAGCATGACGGGTCGGGGCAGTGGTGGCGGCCCTCGATCCCGATGGTTCGCATCAGGAGCTACCTGAAGGCATGGTCATCAAGCAGCTTGCCGCTGCTCCCGCCGGGCGGCGAGTGTTCTGGGTCGGTGCGTTCGACACCATGCATATCCCTCCTGGGGTGCGGCCCCGGCTGTCCAGATGTCCGACAGCGTGACCCCGGTCGGCACAACGCCATGTGGTGCGGCGGATGAGATCCGCCGCACCACATGTGCCATGCCTGTGTACTGACCGAGTGCCAGCGACCTAGTGCCCCGGCGTGTCGCCTCTGCGCAACGCGGCAGTTCCGGCCGCGCTCGCCCTCCGTATCAGGGGGCCTTGCCCACGCCGGCCGCGCCGCCCGCGTCAACCTCGGCCACGTCGCCCTCGACGACGGCGCCGGTGCTCTTCTTCGACTTCCGCAGCCGGCCTTCCAGCTGGGAGGCGAAGGTGGTGAGGGCGAAGTTCACGACGATGTAGATCAGTGCGATCACGAGGAGGGTGGCGATGGTGTTGCTGTAGTTGGCCGAGATCTGCCGGTACGTCGACATCAGCTCGGCGAGGCCGAGCAGGGCGCCGCCGAGGGCTGTGTCCTTGAGGATCACCACGAGCTGGCTGACCAGGGCCGGCAGCATCGCCGTGACGGCCTGCGGGATCAGCACGTGGACCATGGTCTGGCCCTTGCGCATGCCGATCGCCTTGGCCGCGTCGGTCTGGCCCCTGGGCAGGGAGAGCACGCCCGCCCGGACGATCTCGCCGATTACGGCCGAGTTGTAGAGAGCCAGGCCCGTGACCACGGCCCAGAAGGGCCGGGTGTCGGAGGGAACGTCCAAGAACTGCGGTGCCATCAGCGCGTTGCCGAACAGCATCAGCATCAGTACCGGGATGGCACGGAAGAATTCAACCCACGCGGCGACCGGCCCCCGCACCCACGCGTGGTCCGACAGCCGGCCGATGCCCAGCAGTGCGCCCAGCGGGAGGGCGATCACCATGGCGAGCGCGCCGGCCTTGAGGGTCTCCAGCAGGCCGGGGATCAGGAAGGTGGTCCAGACCTGGCTGTCGGTGACGAAGGGGGTCCACTTATCGGCTTCGAGCTGGTTTTTCTCGCCCATGAGGGACAGCACCCACCACAGGGCGAGCCCGAACAACACGACGAAGATGCCGCTGTAGATCCAGTTGCGCGCCTTGGCCTTGGGGCCCGGGGCGTCGTACAGCACGGAGGTCATCGCTTCACCGCCACTCGCTTGGCAACCCAGCCCAGCAGCAGACCGGTGGGCAGGGTCAGGAGGACGAAGCCGAGGGCGAAGACCCCGAAGACGGCGAAGAGCGCGTCCGCCTCGTTCTCGATCATTTCCTTCATCAGCAGGGCCGCTTCGGCCACGCCGATGGTCGCCGCCACCGTGGTGTTCTTGGTGAGAGCGATCAGCACGTTGGTGAGCGGAGCGACGACCGCCCGGAAGGCCTGGGGGAGCACGATCAGGCGGAGTCCCTGGAAGAAGCTCAGCCCAAGTGCGCGGGCCGCCTCGGCCTGGCCCACGGGCACGGTGTTGATGCCGGAGCGTAGGGCCTCGCAGACGAAGGTGCCGGTATAGGCGATCAGTCCGAGGACCGCGAGCCGGAAGCCCGTCTCCTTGGACGTGTCGCCGCCCAGGTTGATGCCGAGCGTCTGGTACAGGCCCAGCGAGCAGCCGAGGATCAGTACGGTCAGCGGAGTGTTGCGTACCAGGTGGACGTACGCGGTGCCGAAGCCCCGCAGCAGCGGGACCGGACTGACCCGCATCCCGGCCAGGACGGTGCCCCAGATCAAGGATCCGACCGCCGAGTAAAGGGTGAGCTGAACCGTCACCCAGAAGGCTCCGAGCACGTCGTACTGCCCGGAATCAAGAAAATCGAACACGATGCCCTGCGCTCTCCCCAGGATGGCCGGTGAGGTGCGCCGCCGCCCGCGGCAGGCGGGCGGCGACGCCCCTCACCGATGAATCAGCTGCCTTCGGTGATCTGCGGGGCAGGCTCGCTCTTGAAGTTGGCCGGACCGAGGTTCGCGTCCACGGCCTTCTGCCAGCTGCCGTCCTCGACCATCTTCTTGAGCGCGGCGTTGATCTTGGTCTGGAGCTCCTTGTCGCCCTTCTTCAGACCGATGCCGTAGTTCTCGTTGCTCATGCTCAGGCCGACGAGCTTGAACTTGCCCTTGTTCTTCTCCTGCGCGGCGTAGCCGGCCAGGATGGAGTTGTCCGTGGTCAGGGCGTCGACGGCCTTGTTCTCCAGGCCGGTGAGGCAGTCGGAGTAGCCCGGGTATTCCTGCAGGTCGGCCTCGGGGGCGAGTGTCTTCTTGATGTTCTGCGCCGAGGTGGAGCCGGTGACCGAGCAGAGCTTCTTCTTGTTCAGGTCCTCGACCTTGGTGATGCTCGTGTCGTCGGCGCGGACCAGCAGGTCCTGGTGCGCGAGGAAGTAGGGGCCGGCGAAGTCGACCTTCTCCTTGCGCTTGTCGTTGATCGAGTAGGTCGCGACGACGAACTTCACGTCGCCGTTCGCGATCAGGTTCTCGCGCTCGGCGCTGACGGCCTGCTTGAACTCGATCTGGTCGGGCTGGTAGCCGAGCTCCTTGGCGACGTAGGTCGCGACGTCGACGTCGAAGCCCGCGTACTTGCCGTCCGGGGTCTTGAGGCCCAGACCGGGCTGGTCGTACTTGATGCCGACGACGATCTTGTCCTTCGCGCCACCGGACGCACCGCCGTCACTGGCGGCGTCCTGCTTGCTGCCGCCACAGGCGGTCGCGGTCAGGGCAAGGGCGACGGCGACGGCCGCGGCCGCAGCGGCCTTGGAGATCTTCATGGTGAACTTCCCTCGGATGAGACGTTGTTGAACGACGAGCGACGCTTACGGCGCACGCGCGGCCGACAGGAACGATCCGGCGGTGATCCGCATACGGATGACTACCAGACGTGAACCTCAGTGATGCAGGATCTTCGACAGGAAGTCCTTGGCGCGGTCACTGCGCGGGTTGCTGAAGAACTGCTCGGGGGTGGCCTCTTCGACGATCTTGCCGTCGGCCATGAAGACGACCCGGTTGGCCGCCGAGCGGGCGAAGCCCATCTCGTGCGTGACGACCACCATGGTCATCCCCTCGCGGGCGAGCTGCTGCATGACCTCCAGCACCTCGTTGATCATCTCCGGGTCCAGGGCCGAGGTCGGCTCGTCGAAGAGCATCACCTTCGGCTCCATGGCCAGCGCCCGGGCGATGGCCACACGCTGCTGCTGACCACCGGAGAGCTGCGCCGGGTACTTGTCGGCCTGCGAGCCGACACCCACCCGCTCCAGCAGGGACAGCGCCTTCGCGTGGGCCGCGGCCTGGTCGGTCTTGCGGACCTTGAGCTGGCCCAGCATGACGTTCTGCAGCACCGTCTTGTGCGCGAAGAGGTTGAACGACTGGAAGACCATGCCGACGTCGGCGCGCAGCCGGGCCAGTTCCTTGCCCTCGGAGGGCAGTTCCTTGCCGTCGAGCGTGATGGTGCCCGAGTCGATGGTCTCCAGGCGGTTGATGGTCCGGCACAGCGTGGACTTGCCCGATCCCGAGGGACCGATCACCACGACTACCTCACCGCGGGCAATGCTCAGATCGATGTCCTGAAGCACGTGCAGCGCGCCGAAGTGCTTGTTGACGTTGCTCAGTACGACCAGGTCGTCTGCGGCACCGGCCGCGTCCTGCACGTCCTTGGTCACTGATACTCCGCTCATCGGCTTCTTGCTCCGTCCTCCTCGGTTGGGAGGACAGTAGTGACGTGACGCGCACAACGTCATCACATCTGAGGGAGAATTGAGGATAACGATCCGGCCTCTTCCGGATACGCTCCGTGCGCGGTGCCCGCGTGGTCGATCATGTCCGCGTACCGGGTGCATAACGGAAGGCGCGCCGGGGCGGGCCCCCCTTGACGTGGGACTCCGCATCGGCGTGGATGCATGGTGGCCCTCTGTGCGGCCTCACGTGTGACCATGCGTGGTGAAGTCCGAGTGGGAGAAGAGGAGAGGGGGACGGCATGAGACTGCTGCTCGTCGAGGACGACGATCACGTCGCGGCGGCCCTGTCCGCGATCCTCGCCCGCCACGGCTTCCAGGTCACCCACGCCCGCAACGGTGAAGAGGCCCTGCAAGCGCTCCTGCCCGCCGGCGTGCCGACCGGCCCCCAGCCCTACGGCGTGATCCTGCTCGACCTCGGTCTGCCCGACCAGGACGGCTACGAGGTGTGCGGCAAGATCCGCAAGCGCACCGCCACGCCCGTGATCATGGTGACGGCGCGGGCCGACGTACGCTCCCGCATCCACGGCCTGAACATGGGCGCCGACGACTACGTGGTCAAGCCCTACGACACCGGCGAGCTCCTCGCCCGTATCCACGCCGTCGCCCGGCGCACCGGCGCCGCCGACGAGGCCGCCGCCCCCGGCTCCGGCACGCCCACCACGGTCCGCCTCGGCTCCGTCAGCATCGAGCTGCCCAACCGCCGGGTCAGCGTGGACGGCGCCGACGTACCCCTCACCCGCAAGGAGTTCGACCTGCTGGCCCTGCTCGCGCAGCGGCCCGGCGTCGTCTTCCGCCGCGAGCAGATCATCAGCGAGGTGTGGCGCACCAGCTGGGAGGGGACCGGGCGCACCCTGGAGGTCCACGTCGCCTCGCTGCGCTCCAAGCTGCGCATGCCCGCCCTCATCGAGACCGTCCGAGGGGTGGGCTACCGGCTCGTCACCCCGGCGGCTCCCTAGGGGCCCTCTGCCGTGCGTGCCCGTCTGCTCCCCCTGCTCATCATCCTGATGGCGGGCACGCTGCTCGCCCTCGGCTTCCCGCTCGCCGTGAGCCTGGCCGCCGGGCAGCAGCAGCGGGTGGTGGTCGACCGGATCGACGACAGCGCCCGCTTCGCCGCCCTCGCGCAGTTCGTCATCGACGCCGAGGGCTCCGGATCCACCGGCGCCGCCGAGCGCCGCGAGACCCTGGGCAAGGAACTCGCCCGCTACCAGACCCTGTACGGAATCCGCGCCGGCATCTTCTTCCGCGACGACAACGCCCTCGTCCGATCCCCGAGCTGGTGGACCCTCCCGCAATCCCGGGAGGGCCGCAAGGCCCTGCTGGACGCGCTGGCCGGCCGGCGCAGCCACGATCCGCCGCAGGTGTGGCCCTGGCAGACCGACGGCAAACTGCTCGTCGTCTCCCCGGTCGTCCTCGACGGCGACGTGGTCGCGGTCGTCGCCACCGAATCACCGACCGACGAGATGCGCGGCCGGGTCCTGAGGGGCTGGCTGCTGATCGCGGGCGGCCTCGCCGCAGCCATGCTGGTCGCCTTCGGCGCCGCCCTCAGGCTCACCAGCTGGGTGCTCAAGCCCGTGCAGACCCTGGACGCGGCCGCCCACGGCATCGCCACCGGACGGATGAACTCGCGCGTCGCGGCCGCCGGCGGGCCCCCGGAACTCCAACGCCTGGCCCGCTCGTTCAACGAGATGGCCGACAACGTCGAAGAGGTCCTGGAACAGCAGCGGGCGTTCGTCGCCGACGCCTCCCACCAGCTGCGCAACCCGCTCGCGGCGCTGCTCCTGCGGATCGAGCTGCTCGCCCTCGAACTCCCCGAGGGCAACGAGGAGATCGCCTCCGTGCGCACGGAGGGCAAGCGCCTGACCCAGGTCCTGGACGACCTGTTGGACCTGGCGCTGGCCGAGCACGCCTCCGCCGAGATCAGCCTCACCGACATCGGCGCCCTGGCGGCCGAGCGGGTCGCCGCGTGGCGCCCGTACGCCGAGGAGAAGGGCGTACGGATCACCGAGACGGGCCGGACCGCCATCACCGGCTGGGCCGACCCCATCGCCCTGTCCAGCGCCCTCGACGCCGTCATCGACAACGCCCTCAAATTCACCCCCACGGGTGAGGAGGTCGACGTGTCCGTCTCCACGGCGGGGCGTTCCGTCCTCGTGGTCGTCGCCGACCGCGGCCCCGGCCTCACCGAGGACGAGTTGCTCCGCGTCGGCGACCGGTTCTGGCGCAGCGGCCGCCACCAGAACATCAAGGGATCCGGGCTCGGCCTGTCGATCTCCCGGGCCCTGCTCGCCGCCGGCGGCGGGTCCCTCTCCTACGAGAAGAACCCGCCGCACGGGCTGCGGGTGACGGTGGCCGTCCCGCGCACCGACCCCCAGGGCGCCTGAGCCTGAGGCTGGGCCTCCGCCGCCCGGTCCGGAGGCGCCGGCTACCAGACGAGGGTGGTGCGGGCCGCCTCCGACACCGCGTACAGCTCGTCGACGGCCCGGACCTCGAAGGCCGCCGCCCGCTCCCGCCCGGCGCGCGGGACGGCGGGCAGGTACAGGGCGGTGCCGCAGGTGCCCCCGAGGAAGCGCCGGGTGCCGTCCGGGAGGACCCGCCACACCTCGTAGTGGCGTGGCCGCCCGTCGGGACCGGCCGCCGCCCGCCAGGACAGGCGCAGCCAGGCCCGGCCGTCCTGTCGGGCCGAGGCGTCCACGACCGGAGCCGTGGGCGGGGCCGGGCGCCGGGTGCGGGTCTCGTCGTGCACCGACAGGGCGCCGATCCGCCACACCACCGGCTTCCTCCCGGGCGCGGTGATCCGTACCGCAAGGCCGTACGCGGTCCTGCCCGCCAGTGCCGCGAGCCCGGCCCGGGTCGTGCGCCAGCCCTGCCCGCTGTCCCGGGTCCGGGCCGGCATCCACGTGTACGGGACCGGCTCGGCGGGGCCGGACGGCTCGCGGACGGCCACGCCGACCTCCACCGTGACCGGCTCCGACGACCCGGTGGCGTGCACCAGTTCCAGCACCGCCCCGCGGGTCAACGGCAGTCGTGTCGCATGCAACCCGATGATCACCGGCGCGGTCGGGACACCCTCCACCAGCAGGCTGGAGCCGCCGCGCCAGGCGTCCGCGAAGTCCAGGGTGACCGAGGGGCGCGCCCCGGCGGTGTCCACCGCCCAGCGGCGGCCCGGGAGCCGGTCCTGGAGCCCGAGGTGGTTCCAGGGCAGGTCCGAGACGACCCTGCCGCCGTCGTACCAGCGCAGCCCGTGCCCGGTGTTGAAGGAGCAGGCGAAGGGGAGCCCGGTGACGGTGGACCGGTCGGCGACGACCGTGGCGGGAGCCCGCCAGCCGGAATCGGGCGCGGGTGCGGGCCGGGACGGATCCAGGGACTCGCCCGTCCAGAACCGGTCGTCGGCGCGGTGGAAGGCCCCGGGGGAGCGGTCGGTGAGGTGGTTGCGGGTCCACTCGGGGCGATAGAAGCCGTAGCCGACGACGTGATCGCGCTCGCGCGGGACGATCGCGTCCCAGTCCACGACGGAGTCCCAGCCGCGGGACTCGGTGTCCACGGCGGCCCACAGCTCGTGGCGGGAGCGGCCGAGACGGTCGGCGAGCGCGCCCGAGGCCGCCAGGGTCTGCGGGGTCCAGCGGAAGTCCACGAACATCGTGTCCGCGACCTTCCCGGCCCGGTCCTCGAAGAACTCCTGGTTGAGCGCGTTGAGGGCGCCCTGCCAGCCCACCCGGCCGGTGCTGTTCATGGCGTCGTACCAGGTGATGCGCAGGCCGTGGGGCTCGCCGCCAGCCCGCAGGGCGCGCAGGAACTCCCGCATCCGGGTGGCGAGCGCGCTGTCCCCGCCGTCGGTCTCGGCGTTCACGAACCAGCCGTCGAAGCCGTAGGTCCGCGCGACCTGGACGAGCTTGTCGGCGATCGGGAAGCGGCCGAGGGCATCCCGCCGCACCAGGTCGCGGGTCCACCGGAGGTCGCCGCCGTAGGCGACGGGCGGCAGGAACACGTTGCCCAGCACCCGGACCCCGTTGCGGTGGGCGGCGTCGACCACGGGCGCGTTGGGCGCGAGCACGATGCCCTCGCCGGCGGACCCGCCCCAGAAGACCAGCTCGTCGATGTACGCCCAGTGCGTGAGCGCGTAGTGGTCGGCGGTCGGGGAGCCCTGGGACGGGTTCCCGGCGGTGGGCCCGAAGGAGACCAGGGAGGCGATACGGGCCTGGCCGGCGCGGGCGGTCCGGTTCGCCGGGACCGGGGTGAACCGCTGCGCCAGGGGCACGGTCGAGGTGTTGTGGGCCAGATCGGGGTCGCTCTCGGGGGTCCACCGGCTGAGCGAGCGCCACACGATCCCGGGGCCGGGGGTACCCGACGGGAGGGAGTCCGGGAACCAGTACGAGGCGTACGGGGCCAGATCGGCCGGGGCCGGGGCCGGGGCCGGGGCCTGGGCCGAGACCGGGGCCGGGGCCTGGGCGGGTGCTGCGAGGGCGGACGTTCCCACCGATAAGGGCGCGGGCGCGGCGGCGGCCCGGGCGCGGCCCGCCAGGCCCAGCAGCACGGCCGCCCCGGCCCCGGTGGCCAGCACCCTGCGCCGGTTCGGACGTGTCGCGGCGGGCGGCGTACGCGGATCGACGCCGTTGTCGGTCTCGGGCATGCGGGGCTCCTCACGAGTGGATCGGGGGGCGGGGCGGGGTGGGGCGGCTGCATCAGGTCAGGTCACGTCACGTCGTGGACGCGCAGGACCTCGGTGATGCCGCGCGCGGCCAGATGCGCGGGATCCGAGGCGCGCTCCGCGAGGACCACCGCGGGGCGCACCCCCTGGGCCGTGAGCGAGGCCCACGCCTCGAAGAAGGCCCCGCCCGGGGCGCACACCGAGCGCCCCGGAGCCCGCGCCGCCCCACCGACGACCTCGCCCCCGTCCTCGCCGATGTCGACGACGAGCGCGGTGGACCGCGGGGCCGGGCGGTGCGCACGGCCCCGCCACCGCGCGGTGATCCGGGCGATGGCGGCGCCGGCCGGTTTGGTCCGTCGGTCGTTGGTGAGCAGGCCGAGGCCGTACTCCAACTCCGGGAAGTCCACGAGCTCGCGGGACACGTCGTGCGAGCACCACCAGGTCACGCCCCACAGGTCCGGACAGTCCAGGGCGTTCGCGACGGTGGCCTCGGTGAACCGCGCCGCGTGCTCGGGCGGGATCAGCGGCGCCGGGGCGCCGACCTCCTGGAGCCACACCGGGCGGTGCGGGTCCAGCGCCCAGGCCTTGGAGAGCTCGATCAGGTACGCGGCATGCTGCTCGGTCGCCGTCCCGCTCCGGCCGTGGCGCTGCGCGGTGCCGTTGAACACCCAGGAGTGCACGGCGGTGACCCCGCCCAGCCGGGCCGCCTGGGCCGCGGTGAAGGGGTGCCCGTCCTGGTACCAGGCGGCGTCGTACTCGGCGTGCAGGTGCAGCCGCCCCGGGGCGCCCTCCTCGCAGGCGGCGAGCATCCGCTCCAGCCAGCGGGCGGCCTGGTCCGGGGTGATCCGGTCCGGGTCGGGGTGCGGGGCGCCGGAGAACTGGTTGATCTCGTTGCCGACCGTCATGCCCAGGAAGTTCGGCCGTTCGGCGAGGGCGGCGGCCAGCGTGCGCAGGTACTCCTCCTGCCCGGCGACCACGTCCGGGTCGGTGAAGATGCTGCGCCGGTGCCAGGTCCGGGTCCAGGCGGGCAGGAAGTCGAAGCTCGACAAGTGCCCCTGCAGGCCGTCCACATTGACGTCGAGCCCGCGCTCGGCGGCCGCGTCGGCGAGGGCGACGAGCTGCTCGACCGCGCGCGGCCGGATCAGCGTCCGGTTCGGCTGGAAGACCGGCCACAGCGGGAAGACGCGGATGTGGTCCAGGCCGAGCGCCGCGATCGAGTCGAGGTCGGCCCGCACCTCGTCGAGATCGAAGTCCAGCCAGTGGTGGAACCAACCTTGGGACGGCGTGTAGTTGGCGCCGAAGCGGAGCGCGTCATCGGGCACGGGGCGTCCTGGAGTTCTGGAGTACGCGAGTACTCGACGAATTCACCGGATGCGCCACAACCTGCCGGTGCGGATGAGGAAAGTCAACAGGGCGACCGATCGCCCCACGGCTGTGTACTTATGCGCTTCAGCCCAGTTGACACAAGGGTTGTGTGCCGAAGACCCTGAGGGAACTAATGCGCTTTAGTTCTGCCTGATGGTGAGGGGTGGGGTGAGGGTGTGGGCGGAAATGGACAGTGATATTTCGGTCACGTCGATCGCCGCTCCGACGCCCGCGCGTCCCGCGCGCGGACACCACCGGCAGCCGGCCGGGTCGGCGGCGCGCGCAGCTCCGGAGGCGCGGCGGACCGTGGATCGTCATAAAAGCGTCCTGTCAGGGCAGGATCGCGTACGGTCCGGCCATCGCCATCCGTATTCCGCCACGCGTGACCGCACCCGAAGGACGAATGAGGCAGTCCATGGCCCGCAGACCCACGATCAAGGACATCGCCCGGCAGGCCGGCGTCTCGGAGAGCGCCGTCTCCTTCGCGCTCAACGGTCGGCCGGGCGTCTCGCAGGACACCCGGGCCCGGATCCGCCGCGTCGCCGAGGAACTCGGCTGGCAGCCCAACAGCGCGGCCCGTGCCCTGTCCGGCGAACGCTCCGGAGCCGTCGGCCTGGTCCTCGCCCGGCCCGCCCACACGCTCGGCGTCGAGTCCTTCTTCCTCCAGCTCGTCTCCGGCATCCAGGAGGTCCTCTCCGCCGCCCGGACCGCCCTGCTGTTCCAGGTCGTCGAGGACATCGACGCCGAATGCGCGGTCTACCGCCGCTGGTGGGCCGAGCGCCGGGTCGACGGCGTCCTCGTCGTCGACCCGCGGACGAGCGACCCGCGACCGGCGCTCCTGGAGGCACTGGCGCTGCCCGCGGTCACCATCGGCGAGGCCCTGCCCCAGGAGGGTGAGGGTGGGGGCGGGACCGATCCGGCCGCGGCCACGCCCGCGGTACCGGCCGCGGCCACGCCCGCGGTGCCGTCCGCGGCCCGGCCCGCGGTCCTGTCCTCCGTCCTGTCCTCGGTCCGGGCCGACGACGCCGGCGCCATGGCCCAGGTCCTGGAGCACCTTTACGGGCTCGGCCACCGTCGGATCGTGCATGTCGCCGGGCTCCCCGGCCTCGCCCACACCGTCCGCCGGATGGAGTCCCTGCGCACCGAGGCCGGGCGTCGCGGGCTCGGCCCGGACCAGGTGCGCTCGGTGCTCACCGACTACTCCGACGCCGAGGGCGCGGCGGCCACCCGGCGGGTCCTCGCCGAGCCGGAGCCGCCCACGGCCCTCGTCTACGACAACGACGTGATGGCCGTGGCCGGGAGCGCGGTCGCCGCCGAGCTGGGCATCCCCGTCCCGGGCAGGCTGTCGATCGTCGCCTGGGACGACTCCGCGCTCTGCCGGGTCACCCATCCCCGGCTCACCGCTCTCGTACGGGACACCGCCGGCTTCGGCCGGCTGGCCGCCGAGGAACTCCTGGCCGTCCTCGCGGGCGACCCGCCCGGGGTGCGGATCAGCGAGCGGCCCCGTCTGGAGCCTCGCGAGAGCACGGCGCCACCCTCGGCGCATACTTAACCCTGAAACCTTCCTGGAGCCGCCACCGTGATCATTCCCAGCGCCCCGTTCTCCGCACCGCGGGCAGCCGCGGAGGCCTACGGGCCGACCGTGGCGATCGACATCGGCGGCACGAAGATCGCCGGTGCGCTGGTGCACCCCGACGGCACGATGACGGCCACCACCCGCCGCCCGACCCCGCGCGGGGCGGACGCCGACGGTGTCATGGCGGCGGTCGCCGAGGTCGTCGCCGACCTCTCCGCGTCGCCGCTGTGGGCCTCGGCCCAGCGCTGCGGGATCGGCAGCGCCGGGCCGGTGGACACCTCCCGGGGCACCGTCAGCCCGGTCAACATCGGAGCCTGGCGGGATTTCCCGGTCCAGGAACGGGTCGTGGCGGAACTCGCGGCGCGCGGGGCCGACCTGCCGACCGTGCTGGCCGGTGACGGGGTGGCGATGACCGCCGCCGAGCACTGGCTGGGCGCGGCCCGGGGCCACGCGAACGCGCTGTGCATGGTGGTCTCCACCGGCGTGGGCGGCGGCCTGATCCTGAACAACCAGCTCCACCCCGGCCCCACGGGCAACGCGGGACACATCGGTCACATCAGCGTGGCCTTCGACGGCGAACCGTGCGCCTGCGGCGGCCACGGGTGCGTCGAGTCGATCGCCTCCGGTACGGCGATCGCCCGCTGGGCCCGGGACCAGGGTTGGACCCCGTCGGGCACCGCGGCCGGCGGCGGAGGCGGGAACGGCGCGGGCGGCGCGAGCGGCGGGCGTGATGCCACGGCGGCCGGGGTGGCCGTCGCCGCCGCCGAGGGTGACCCGATCGCCCTGGCCGCCTTCGACCGGGCGGGCCGCGCCCTGGCCGCCGCCATCGCGGCCACCGCGACCCTGGTGGAGACGGACATCGCGGTCATCGGCGGCGGAGTGGCCGCCGCCGGCGACACCCTCTTCGCCCCGATCCGCAGCCACCTCGCGGCCTACGCCACGCTCTCGTTCGTCAAGGACATCCAGGTGGTGCCGGCGATGCTGGGCACCCATGCGGGACTGATCGGCGCGGCCGCGGCGGCGAGCATGCTGCTGCCTTCGCCGTCGCCACAGCCGTCCGCGTCGTGAACCTGAAGGTCCTCGGGACCCCCAGGTTCTCGAGGTCAGGGCTTGACGGACCGGTAGTAGCGGCGTGCGCCCTCGTGCAGGTCCACCGGGTCGGTGTAGATCGCCGTCCGTAGGTCCACGAGCTGCGCCGCGTGCACCTGACGTCCGACGAGGTCGCGGCTGAGGATCACCGTCCGCGTCAACTGCTCGGTGAGCTGGGGGTCGGTCCCCGCCATGGTCACCAGCAGGTTCGGCACGGCCAGGGTCGACACGGCGCTGGTGTTGCGCGCCCGCGCGTAGGTGTCCTGCGGCATCACGGCCGACCGGTAGTAACGCGCCGGGGAGCCGCTCTCCTGGAGCTGTTCCACCAGGTCGCCGAGTTGCACGAGCCGGATGTCGAAGCGCTCCGACAGCTCCCGCACGGCGTTCGTCGGCAGGCCGCCGGACCAGAAGAACGCGTCGATCCGGCCTGCCTCCAGCTCGCTCGGCATGCTGTCGATGCCGATGGACACCGACGTGATGTCCAGCACCGGGTCGATCTTGGCCGCCCTCAGCAGCCGCTCCGAGACCAGCCGCACCCCGGACCCCGGCTGACCGATCGCCACCCGCTTGCCGCGCAGGTCACGGGCCGACTGCACCGGGGAGTCGGCCGGGACCACCAGCTGCACGTAGTCGTCGTAGAGCCGCGCGACCCCGCGCAGTCGGTCCGCGCCGGCCCTCTTGTCGAGCTGGTACTTGGCGACCGCGTCCGCCGTCGCCACCGTGAAGTCCGCCTGGCCGGTGGCCAGCCGCTTCAGGTTCTCCTGCGAGCCCTCGCTGGTCTCCAGCCGCACGTCGACGCCGGGCATGTCCCGCTTGAGGGCCTGCTCCAGCAGCTCCCCGTACCGGTGGTAGACCCCTGCCCGCGCGCCCGTGCTGAAGGTCAGCTCGCCCTGCAGTTCCGGGTGCCCGAAGGGCTTCAGCCACCACGTCAGGACTCCGAGCACGGCGAGTACGGCCACCAGGACCCGCAGGGCGTGGCGCCTGCTGATCCGGGGCGGTACGAGAGGCATGGCCGCGATCCTGCCACCCGTCCGCCGTCCTGTCACGGCGCGGGTCTTCCGGGGGCCTGCGCGCGGAGCCTTCCCAGCGGTGTGCGCGCGGCCGGCCCGGGCGGTCCGTCCGTGCGCCAGGCCGGTGCGCCCCGGCCGGTCGGCCCCGGCGCGGTGATCCGCGGCGCGCACGGTCCGCGGCGCGCACGGTCCGCCGCCGGCGCCAAGGCCGGTGGCGGCCAGGACCTGCTGCTCGTCCTCCTCGGCTGCCGCCTTCCCCCGGGTCGGCCGAACGGGGGACCGGAGGGCCACCGGGTACCGCCTACCCTTGTTGCATGACCAGCAGCGACCGGAGCCAGGCAGTGGACGTGAAGCGAAGCTACGAGGTGCGCACCTACGGGTGCCAGATGAACGTGCACGACTCGGAGCGGCTCTCCGGTCTGCTGGAGGACGCCGGCTACGTCCGGGCGCCCGAGGGCGCCGACGGCGACGCCGACGTCGTGGTCTTCAACACCTGCGCGGTCCGCGAGAACGCCGACAACAAGCTGTACGGCAACCTCGGCCGGCTGGCCCCGATGAAGACCAAGCGCCCCGGCATGCAGATCGCCGTCGGCGGCTGCCTCGCGCAGAAGGACCGCGACACGATCGTCAAGCGGGCCCCCTGGGTCGACGTCGTCTTCGGCACGCACAACATCGGCAAGCTCCCCGTGCTGCTGGAGCGCGCCCGCATCCAGGAAGAGGCACAGGTCGAGATCGCCGAGTCGCTGGAGGCCTTCCCCTCCACGCTCCCGACCCGCCGCGAGTCCGCGTACGCCGCCTGGGTCTCGATCTCCGTCGGCTGCAACAACACCTGCACCTTCTGCATCGTCCCGGCCCTGCGCGGCAAGGAGGAGGACCGCCGGCCCGGCGACATCCTCGCCGAGGTGGAGGCCCTCGTCGCCGAGGGTGTCTCGGAGATCACCCTGCTCGGCCAGAACGTGAACGCGTACGGCTCGGACCTGGGTGACCGCGAGGCCTTCAGCAAGCTGCTGCGCGCCTGCGGCCAGATCGAGGGCCTGGAGCGGGTCCGCTTCACCTCCCCGCACCCGCGCGACTTCACGGACGACGTGATCGCGGCGATGGCGGAGACCCCGAACGTGATGCCGCAACTGCACATGCCGATGCAGTCCGGATCGGACACGATCCTGAAGGCGATGCGCCGCTCGTACCGCCAGGAGCGCTTCCTCGGCATCATCGAGAAGGTCCGCGCCGCCATCCCGCACGCGGCGATCTCCACCGACATCATCGTGGGCTTCCCCGGTGAGACGGAGGAGGACTTCCAGCAGACGATGCACGCGGTGCGCGAGGCCCGCTTCGCGAACGCGTTCACCTTCCAGTACTCCAAGCGCCCCGGGACCCCGGCGGCCGACATGGAGGGGCAGATCCCCAAGGAGGTCGTCCAGGAGCGGTACATGCGCCTGGTCGCCCTGCAGGAGGAGATCTCCTGGGACGAGAACAAGAAGCAGGTCGGCCGCACGCTGGAGGTCATGGTCGCGGAGGGCGAGGGCCGCAAGGACGGCGCCACGCACCGCCTCTCCGGCCGCGCGCCCGACAACCGCCTGGTCCACTTCACGAAGCCGGGGGCGGAGGTCCGCCCGGGTGACGTGGTCACCGTGGACATCACCTACGCGGCTCCGCACCACCTGCTGGCCGAGGGCCCGACGACGACCGTGCGCCGGACGCGCGCCGGCGACGCCTGGGAGAAGCGCAACGCCGCCCCAGCCCAGCCGGCGGGCGTCATGCTCGGCATCCCGACGCTGGGCGTCCCGGCGCCCCTGCCGGCCGTCACGTCCGGCTGCGCGGTGCCCGCCTCCTCCTGAAGCACGGTCCGAGGGGTGCGGGAGGCACGGTGACGCGCCTCCCGCACCGTCGGCGTGTCCGGCTAGGCTGCGGATCATGCTCGTAGCCGCCGCCGTCTGTCCCGCCCCGCCGCTGCTCGTGCCGGAGGTCGCCGCGGGGGCCGCCGCCGAACTCGGCGACGCCCGCACCGCCTGCTCCGACGCGCTGGCGGTGCTCGCCGCGTCCCGGCCCGACCTGCTGGTCGTGGTCGGCGCCGCCGCCGAGGGCGGCCCCTACGACCAGGGCACCCCCGGCAGCTTCGCCGGGTTCGGCGTGGACCTGACCGTCACCCTGGGCCCCGACCTGGGCGAACCGCCGAGCGGCCACGCCACCGGGGTCACCCTCCCGACGTCCCTCGCGGTGGCCGGCTGGCTGCTCGGGCAGGCCCGCTGGGCGGCCGCCCCGGTCGCCGGAGCGGGCGTCGCCGCGGACCTCGCCCCGAGCGGCTGCGGCCTCCTCGGCGCGGATCTGGGTGGTTCCGCCGAACGGGTGGCCATGCTGGTCCTCGGGGACGGCAGCGCCTGCCGCACCCTCAAGGCCCCCGGTTACCTCGACGAGCGCGCCGCGGCCTTCGACGCGGCCGCGGCTCGCGCGCTGGGCGCCGCCGACGTGGCCGCGCTGGCCGGGATCGACGCCGTTCTCGCGGCGGAGCTCCAGGCCGCCGGACGGGCCCCCTGGCAGGTGCTGGCCGGCGCCGCCGAGGGCGCGGAACTGGAAGGGCGCCTGCTGTACGAGGACGCGCCCTACGGCGTGGGGTACTTCGTCGCCGCCTGGTCGTAGCCGCCCGGCGACCACCTGGGCACAGACCACGCCGACAGGGCCCGCGGGGCCGAGAGAGTGGCCGTAGGGCCCAGGGAACGGCGAAA
>NZ_JBGBPT010000026.1:59445-87912 GCF_041106355.1 Streptomyces sp. BF23-19
CCGGCCGCGGCCGGTCCCCCGCCCCTTTCGCGGACCGCGTCAGGAAGCGGCCGGCGGCGTCGGCCCGCCGGGAGCGTCCTTGTGCGCGATCTTTCCCAGGGCGTCCTTCGCCTTGCCCGTCCCGCTCGTGATCTGGCCGCTGTACTTGCCCTTGGTCTTGGAGTCCATGGCCTTGGCCACCTTGTCCAGACTCTCGCCGATCCTGCCCTCGTGCTGCAGGGCCAGGTCGCCGACCTTGTCCTTCGCCGGACCGAGCTTGGCCTTCAGATTGTCCAGCAGGCCCATGGGTCACCTTCCGTTGGCGGTCGCTACGTGCGGGCGCCCTCACCGGTCTCACTGTCCGCGGCCACCGGGGCCGCCAGCTGCTTCGGAATCTCCACGACTGCCGCCTCCGGAGACTTCTCGGCAACAGGCTCGGCCTCCTCGGCCGCACCGGACTCCGCCGTCAGGTCCACCGCCGCGACCTCCTCGGTCACGACCTCGCCCTTACGACGAAAAAACCGATCAAAAACGCCCATGTCTACTCCCGTAACGTTACTCGTGTGAGTGAAGTTCCGCGTTGACCGAACCGGCCTGCGCCGGGCGTACGCAGGGCGCAGGCCCGGCCGGAACCTCGCCAGGGCAACGACCCCACCCGCACCCCGTCACGTAACTCGATCGGGTACATGCCGTGAGGTTTGCGAGACTGGGGCCGTGAGGAAAGCAGCCCCCGCCCCGCGGGTCATCGCCGTCGTAGGTCCCACCGCGGCAGGAAAGTCCGACCTGGGCGTAGCCCTGGCCCGCCGATTCGACGGCGAAGTCGTCAACGCCGACTCCATGCAGCTGTACCGGGGGATGGACATCGGCACCGCCAAGCTGACGACCGAGGAGCGCGGCGGTGTCCCGCACCACCTCCTCGACATCTGGGACGTCACCGACACCGCCAACGTCGCCGACTACCAACGGCTGGCCCGCCTGGAGATCGACAAACTGCTCGCCGAGGGCCGCACCCCCGTCCTCGTCGGCGGATCCGGCCTGTACGTCCGGGGTGCCCTGGACGTCATGGAGTTCCCCGGTACCGACCCCGAGGTCCGCGCCCGCCTCGAGGAAGAGGTCACCCTCCGCGGCTCCGGCGCCCTGCACGCCCGGCTCGCCGCCGCCGACCCGGCCGCCGCGCAGGCCATCCTGCCCAGCAACGGCCGCCGCATCGTCCGCGCGCTCGAGGTGATCGAGATCACCGGCCGCCCCTTCACCGCCAACCTGCCCGGCCACGAGTCCGTCTACGACACCGTGCAGATCGGCGTCGACGTGGCCCGCCCGGAGCTCGACGAGCGGATCGCGCTGCGGGTCGACCGGATGTGGGAGGACGGGCTCGTGGACGAGGTCCGCGCGCTGGAGGCCCGCGGGCTGCGTGACGGAATCACCGCCTCCAGGGCGCTGGGCTACCAGCAGGTGCTGGCCGCGCTCGCCGGTGAATGCACCGAGGACGAGGCCCGGGCCGAGACCGTCCGGGCGACCAAGCGGTTCGCCCGCCGTCAGGACTCCTGGTTCCGCCGCGACCCGCGCGTGCACTGGCTCAGCGGGGCCGCCGCCGACCGGGGGGAACTCCCCGGACTCGCGCAGTCGTTGGTCGAACGAGCGGTCACAGCCTGATCACGTGATGGCATCGGGACGCCTCACGCGCCAGTAGCGGGGCCGGGGGCGTGCCATCATCAAACTCCAGCGGGTGCGATCACCTGCGATGAACGGCGGCGTACTGAGTCCGAGTGGGGAGGGCGCGTGGCGATGGAGGCCGGCCCTCGCGACACCGGGCGGGACGACACCCGAAGGGAAGCGGATCCGATGCTTCTGGACGGGACGGACGGCACGGACGGGCCCACGGGACTCGGGCTGCCCGCCGATCCGGCGCGACTGACCCCGGACGGCCCGGACACCCCGGACTCCGCCGAGGCGGCGGCCGCCGCCGGACCCGAGTTCGAGGTCGAACTGCGCCCGCAGCGCCGCCTGCGCCTGTGGCAGATCGCCCCCATCGCGATGCTCGCCGCCACCGGTTCGCTGATGTTCGCCTTCCCGCTCGCCTTCGAGTTCGGCGACGGCGGTGCCGTGGTCGCCATGCTCGGATTCCTGATCAGCTGCTGCGCCGGAGGCTGGGGCATGATGGCCGCCCGACGGGTCGGCTACACGTGGCCCGGTCTCCCGGCCCGGGGGAGCGGCCGCCGCCCCGACTGGCGCATGGCCGCGCTGTACGCCGTCGTCGCGCTGGCCGTCGTAGGTCTCGCCGTGTACCGGGTCGCCCGGCTCCGCTGACCGCCCCTCGGCCGGTTCCGCCCCTCGGACGGTCCGGCACCTCTGAGCTGCGGCTCGGTACCATGGGCGGGTGACGCAGACCACCCTCTCCTTCCTCAAGGGCCACGGCACCGAGAACGACTTCGTGATCGTCCCGGACCCGGACAACGCCATCGAGCTGCCCGCGTCCGCCGTCGCGAAGCTGTGCGACCGGCGTGCCGGGATCGGCGCGGACGGCGTCCTGCACGTCGTCCGGTCCGCCACCCACCCCGAGGCCGCGCACCTGGCCGACGAGGCGGAGTGGTTCATGGACTACCGCAACAGCGACGGCTCCATCGCCGAGATGTGCGGCAACGGCGTCCGCGTCTTCGCCCGCTACCTCCACCACGCCGGACACGTCGAGCCCGGCGACCTCGCCGTCGCCACCCGCGGCGGCGTCAAGCGCGTCCACCTCGACAAGGCGGGCGACGTCACCGTCTCCATGGGCCGCGCCGAGCTGCCCGAGGGCGAGGTCACGGTCAGCGTCGGAGAGCGGAGCTGGCCCGCGCGCAATGTGAACATGGGCAATCCGCACGCCGTGGCCTTCGTCGAAAGCCTCGACGACGCCGGCACCCTGTACACCGCCCCGCCGTTCAGCCCGGCGTCCGCCTACCCGGCCGGGGTCAACGTCGAGTTCGTCGTCGACCGCGGCCCCCGGCACGTCGCCATGCGCGTCCACGAGCGCGGCTCCGGCGAGACCCGCTCCTGCGGCACCGGCGCCTGCGCCGTCGCCGTGGCGGCCATCCGCCGCGACGGCGTGGACCCGGCCGTCACCGGCGACGCGGTCGCCTACACCGTCGACCTCCCCGGCGGAACCCTGATCATCACCGAACACCCCGACGGTCGGATCGACATGACCGGACCGGCCGTGATCGTGGCTGCGGGGGAGTTCGACAGGGACTGGCTCACCGAAACGGCTTTCGGCTGAAGCTTCCCTCTAATGGGTGATCCGTTTCACGCTGAGCGAGAGGTGGACTGCGCCACGTGGTGGGGTCGGTAACATCAGGCACCGGCCCTGAGGGCTCACCCCATGCCCACCACCGCCGGTCGAAGCCGCCGGAGGTGCCCATGAGTGCAGAGGCCACGAACCCCGAAGCACACCCCGAAGCGCGCCCTGAGCTCCGCAGACGGGGGCGGACCAGGCTCGATCTGCGCCGCCTCGGGCGCGCTGCCCTGCTCGGGCCGACGTCGCGAGACCGGCTTCCGGACGCCATCGGCCACGTGGCCGAGGCACACCGCGCCCACCATCCGGACGCCGATTTGTCCATTCTGCGCCGCGCGTATCTCCTCGCGGAGACCTCGCACCGCGGCCAGATGCGAAAAAGTGGTGAGCCGTACATCACACATCCGCTCGCCGTTACCCTGATCCTCGCCGAACTGGGCGCCGAAACCACCACCTTGACGGCCTCTCTGCTCCACGACACCGTCGAGGACACGGACGTGACCCTCGATCAGGTACGGGCGGAGTTCGGCGACGAGGTGTGCTTCATCGTCGACGGCGTCACCAAGGTGGAGAAGATCGACTACGGCGCCGCCGCCGAGCCCGAGACCTTCCGCAAGATGCTCGTCGCCACCGGCAACGACGTCCGCGTCATGTCCATCAAACTCGCGGACCGGCTGCACAACATGCGCACCCTGGGCGTGATGCGCCCCGAGAAGCAGGCCCGCATCGCCAAGGTCACCCGCGACGTCCTCATCCCGCTGGCCGAACGGCTCGGCGTCCAGGCCCTCAAGACCGAGCTGGAAGACCTCGTCTTCGCGATCCTGCACCCCGAGGAGTACGAGAGCACCCGCGCGCTCATCGCCGCCCACGCCGGGGAACGCGACCCGCTGCCCGCCATCGCCGACTCCGTACGCGGCGTCCTGCGCGAGGCCGGCATCACCGCCGAAGTACAGGTCCGGCCCCGGCACTTCGTCTCCGTGCACCGCATCGCCCGCACCCGCGGCGAGCTACGCGGCTCCGACTTCGGCCGCATCCTCGTCCTCGTCGGCGAGAACGCCGACTGCTACGCCGTGCTCGGCGAGCTGCACACCTGCTTCACCCCGGTCGTCTCGGAGTTCAAGGACTTCATCGCCACCCCGAAGTTCAACCTCTACCAGTCGCTGCACACCGCCGTCGCCACGCCCGAGGGCTACGTGGCCGAGGTCATCGTGCGGACCCGGCAGATGCACCGCGTCGCCGAGGCCGGCGTGGTCGCCCTCGGAAATCCGTACACCACCGCGACGCCCGACGCCGCCACCGACCCGGACGAGGAGCGCGTGGACCCCACGCGGCCCGGCTGGCTGTCCCGACTGCTCGACTGGCAGCAGTCCGCGCCCGACCCCGACACCTTCTGGACCGTGCTCCGGGCGGAGCTGGCCCAGGACCGGGAGATCACCGTGTTCCGGGCCGACGGCGGAACGCTGGGCCTGCCGGCCGGGGCCAGCTGTATCGACGCCGCCTACGCGCAGCACGGCGCGGCGGCCCACGGCTGTATCGGCGCCCGGGTCAACGGGCGCCTCACCTCCTTGTCCTCCCCGCTGTCCGACGGGGACACCGTCCAACTGCTGCTCGCGCAGGACGCCTCCTCCGGACCCGCCGCCGAGTGGCTCGACCACGCCCGGACCCCGGCGGCCCGGATCGCCATCAGCAGCTGGCTCGAAGCCCACCCCGACCGGGCCATGGCCCCCACCTCGGCCGCCCGCGCGCCGCTGTCGGTGGTCGGCGCCCGCGGCGGCGGGGGCAACGCGGTCGCCGACCTCCCGGACGCCACCGTGCGACTCGCCGGGTGCTGCACGCCGGTGCCGCCGGACGCCGTCGCCGGCTTCCTGGTCCGTGGCGGGGCCGTCACCGTGCACCGCATCCACTGCGCGGCGGTGGCGCAGATGCGCGCCGTGGGGCGTACCTCCGTCGCCGTGCACTGGCGGGCCACGGCGGACTGTCGGGTCACCCTGCGCGCTGAATCGTTCGGCCGCCCGCATCTGCTGGCCGATCTGACCGAGGCCATCGCCCGCGAGGGCGTCGAGGTGGTCTCCGCGACCGTGGAACCGCCGGTCGAGCAGCGGGTCCGGCACAGCTACACCCTGCAGCTGCCCGACGCGGCCGGGCTGCCCGCGCTGATGCGGGCGATGCGGGACGTGCCGGGCGTGTACGACGTCAGCCGGGTGTAGCCGTCGGGTGCGTGCCGACGGCCGTGCCCGACGGACGATTCCGCTTGAGTCCGCCTGACGCCTGCCTGACGCCCGCTTGACGGCCGCCGGGTGCCCGCCGGGGTGCGGACGTAGGCCGGGACGGCTCCGGACGGCCTCGTTCGGGTGGACCCGTCGCGCGCCGTTCGCGGCCGTGTGGCGGGCGCTGGTAAGCGGTGGTGGATGCAGCTCTCCTCCCCGCGCCTGCGCGCCGCCCTGCTCGCCGCGGCCTCCCTCACCCTCGTCGCCGCCGTCCTGCCCCCGCCGACGCCCCTGGGCATCGGCGACCGGCTCTTCCCGGAACTCGGGAACCCCGGGTACGACGTGCTTTCGTACGACCTGTCCTTCGCCTACAAGGACAACCTGACCCCGCTCGACGCGGTCACCGTCATCGACGCCCGCGCCCTGGACAGGTTGGAGCGCATCAACCTGGACTTCACCCACGGCAAGGTGGCGTCCGCCGAGGTCAACGGGGAGCCGGCGCGGTTCGAGAGCGCGGGGGAGGACCTCGTGCTCACGCCCGCGCGCCCGGTGGCGGAGCGCATGCCCCTGCGCATCACCATCCGGCACACCAGCGACCCGCGCGGCCGCGGGGACGGCGGCTGGGTGCCCACGGAGGACGGCCTGGCCATGGCCAACCAGGCGGACGCCGCCCACCGCGTCTTCCCCTGCAACGACCACCCCGCCGACAAGGCGATCTTCACCTTCCGGATCACCGCCCCGACCGGGCTCACGGCCGTCGCCAACGGGGAGCCGGTGGCCCCCGCCGTACGGCTCGGACCCACGACGACCTGGACGTACCGGACCCGACACCCGATGGCCACCGAGCTGGCCCAGGTCTCGGTGGGCCGTTCCGCGGTCGTGCACGGCACCGGACCGCACGGGCTGCCGCTGCGCGACGTGGTGCCCGCCCAGGACCGGGAGCGCCTGGATCCCTGGCTGAAGAAGACCGCGGGCCACATCGAGTGGATGGAGGAGCGGGTCGGCCGCTACCCCTTCGAGAACTACGGGGTGCTGATCGCGCGGGCCACGACCGGATTCGAGCTGGAGACGCAGACCCTCTCGCTCTTCGAGAGCAACCTGTTCGCCGGTGAGGGCTACCCCGACTGGTACGTCGAGTCCGTGATGGTCCACGAACTCGCCCACCAGTGGTTCGGCGACAGCGTCACCCCGCGCACCTGGTCCGACCTCTGGCTCAACGAGGGACACGCCACCTGGTACGAGGCCCTGTACGCGGACGGGCTCGGCAAGTACTCCCTGGAGCGGCGCATGCGCGAGGCGTACCAGCGCTCCGACCAGTGGCGGGCGGCGGGCGGCCCGCCGGCCGCCCCGAAGGCCGCGGCCCCCGGAGAGAAGATCGGGCTGTTCCGGCCGGTGGTCTACGACGGGTCCGCGCTGATCCTCTACGCCCTGCGGCAGGAGATCGGCGCCGAGGCCTTCGACCGGATCGAGCGGCGCTGGGTCTCGGAGAACCGGGACGGGATCGCGGGGACGACCGACTTCGTACGCCTGGCCTCGCAGGAGGCGGGCCGCGACCTGACCGCCTTCCTGGAGCCCTGGCTGTACGGGACCACGACCCCGCCGATGCCGGGGCACCCGGAGTGGAGCGGCAAGGCCGCCACGGCGGCCGACAAGGCCGCCACGACCCCTGGCAAGGCGTCCTGAGCCTGCGCCCGCGGTCGCCCGAGCCCCCGCCTTCCGCGGCATCCGGCAGGGCCGCGGCGGGCGGGAGCGCCCAATAAAGGGTGTGACCGGTGAGGAACGGGCATGTCACCATCGACGGGGCCGCGCGGGGAATCCCCCGGCGGTGTGACACGTTGGACGTGACAGTTAACGTGACACTGCTATTCGAATCGACGTAAGGATCCAATGACCTCCTCTTCTTCCCCTTCCCAGGACGCGCGGGACGCACAGGATGCGCGGGACCCGCAGAGCTTCACCGAGAGCCTTCGGGCCGATGCCCTGATGGAAGAGGACGTCGCCTGGAGCCACGAGATCGACGGAGACCGGGACGGCGAGCAGTTCGAACGCTCGGAGCGCGCGGCCCTGCGCCGCGTGGCCGGCCTCTCCACCGAGCTCGAAGACGTCACCGAGGTCGAGTACCGGCAGCTGCGCCTGGAGCGCGTCGTGCTGGTCGGCGTCTGGACCTCCGGCACGGTGATCGACGCGGAGAACTCCCTCGCGGAGCTCGCCGCCCTCGCCGAGACGGCGGGTGCCCTCGTACTCGACGGTGTGATCCAGCGCCGTGACAAGCCGGACCCGGCGACCTTCATCGGCTCGGGCAAGGCGCGCGAGCTGCGGGACATCGTCATGGAGAGCGGCGCCGACACCGTCGTGTGCGACGGCGAGCTCAGCCCCGGCCAGCTCATCGCCCTCGAAGACGTCGTCAAGGTGAAGGTGGTCGACCGGACCGCGCTGATCCTCGACATCTTCGCCCAGCACGCCAAGTCCCGAGAGGGCAAGGCGCAGGTCGCGCTCGCGCAGATGCAGTACATGCTGCCGCGACTGCGTGGCTGGGGTGCCTCGCTGTCCCGCCAGATGGGTGGCGGCGGCGGTGGCGGCATGGCCACCCGAGGTCCCGGTGAGACCAAGATCGAGACCGACCGGCGACGGATCCGCGAGAAGATGGCGAAGATGCGCCGGGAGATCGCGGAGATGAAGACCGGCCGTGACATCAAGCGGCAGGAACGACGCCGCAACAAGGTGCCCTCGGTGGCCATCGCCGGTTACACCAACGCGGGCAAGTCCTCGCTGCTCAACCGCCTCACGGGCGCGGGCGTACTGGTGGAGAACGCGCTGTTCGCCACCCTCGACCCGACCGTGCGCCGGGCCGAGACGCCGAGCGGCCGGGTCTACACCCTGGCCGACACCGTCGGCTTCGTCCGGCACCTGCCCCACCACCTGGTCGAGGCCTTCCGCTCCACGATGGAGGAGGTCGGGGACTCCGACCTGATCCTGCACATCGTGGACGGTTCGCACCCGGCACCGGAGGAGCAGCTGGCGGCGGTGCGCGAGGTGATCCGCGAGGTCGGCGCGGTCAACGTGCCCGAGATCGTCGTGATCAACAAGGCGGACGCCGCGGATCCGCTGGTTCTGCAGCGGCTGCTGCGGATCGAGCGGCACTCCATCGCCGTCTCGGCGCGGACGGGCCTGGGCATCGAGGAACTCCTCGCGCTCATCGACTCCGAGCTGCCGCGGCCCGAGGTCGAGGTGGAGGCCATGGTGCCGTACACGCGCGGCTCGCTGGTCGCCAAGGCGCACGCGGAGGGCGAGGTGATCTCCGAGGAGCACACCCCGGACGGCACCCTGCTCAAGGCGCGGGTCCACCAGGAACTGGCGGCGGACCTGGCGCCGTACGCGCTCGCGAAGCGCTGAGCGTGCCGGACGGCGTGACGGTGTGACGGCGTGACGGTGTGACGGCTGAGGCCCCCCTGCACCGCAGGGGGGCCTCAGCCGTTGGGTCACGCCAGGGGTTCGGAGCCGCTCGAGCTCCTCGAACTACTTGTCCTGCTTTTCCTACTTGAACTTGCGGCTGACGGCGTCGAAGATGCCCTTCGCCTCCGGACCCAGCCGGGGTCCGGCCAGCCAGCCCGCCTTGGCCGGGCCGATCGAGGTGTTCGACACCAGCGCCGGCTTGCCGTCGGAGCCCGCCGAGACCCAGCCGCCACCGGAGGAGCCGCCGGTCATGGTGCAGCCGATGCGGAACATCACCGGGTCGCTCGTGTTCAGGGAAAGCCGGCCCGGCCTGTCCGTGCACTGGAAGGCACGCTGGCCGTCGAACGGAGCCGCCGCCGGGTAGCCCGTCGCCGTGACACTCCCGACCTTCTGCACGGCCTGCGCGTTGAACTCCACCGGGAGCGCGGAACCGACCGTCTCCTCAAGCGACTTGGTGCTGCCCTTCTCGGGCATCACGTGCAGCACCGCGAAGTCGTACGGGGCACCCGCGCCACCGGTCGGACCGCCGCCCGCGATCCACTGGTCGGAGGTCTGCGCCCAGTCGCTCCACCAGACGCCGAACGGGGCCACCTGGTCGCGGGGCGCGCCCTTGAGCTGCGCCGCCTGCTTGCCCGCGTTGTTGTAGGACGGGACGAAGGCGATGTTGCGGTACCAACCGCCGGCCTTGCCCGCGTGCACGCAGTGGCCCGCCGTCCAGACCATGTTCGACTTGCCGGGGTGGGCCGGGTCCTTGACCACGGTCGCCGAACAGACCATCGAGCCCTCGGGGCCGTCGAAGAACACCTTGCCGGCCGCCGGAACGCTCGTGTGGTAGGGCGGGGTGGCCTGCTTGGCCGCCACCGGTGCCGGGACCGGGTCGGTGACGCCCTGGTCCTTGCCCGCGTCGGGATCGACGGCCGGGCGCTGCGGCTGCTCGGCGTCACGCATGCGGTCCGGGTCCCACAGGCCCTCGATGACGGGGTTGATGTAGTCGCCCGCCTCGCGGAGCCAGTCCTCCCTCTTCCAGTTCTTCCACTCACCCCCCTTCCACTTCTCCAAGTCGATTCCGTGCTCCTTGAGCTTGTCCTTGAGCTGGTCGGGGATCTTTATCCCGTCCTGGCCCGGCAGACTCGCCGCCACGGTCGGCTTGGCGTCGCCGCCGGCCTCCCCGTCGCCGGGGCCGCAGGCACCCGCGGTCAGCGCGAGCGTGGCCGCGCACAGAATCGCGGTGACCGGTCGGTTCGATCGCATGTCGTTCGTCCCCCTGGGAGTTCGAGGAGTGGAGTGCAGGCCCCCACTATGCCGCTGTCGCACAGGACGACCTAGGCCGGGGCCGCGGTTCCTGGCGTTCTCCCCTTGCGGGACAAGGATCTTGAGTCAACCCGTGATCCCTCGCCGTCACCGTCGTTGGTACGTACGGGGGATGGGGGAGCAGCGTTCATGTTCGATACGCAATCCGGAAGAGCAATCCGTGCGGGAGGACCGACACTCGTGGCTGTCACCGAGCCGGCCGCGGCGGCGGCCGCGACAGAGATCCCGCCTCAAGTGCCGCAACAGGGAAGTCGGGGGACGATCCCGGACGGAACCGACGGTCCGGACGTACGCGGCGGGCCGGGCGGTGCCGTCGCCTCCGAGGGCATCCTGCGCAGGCAGGCACAACGGGAGTCCGCCGCCCGGACATACGCCCGTTCGCTGCCCATCGTCCCGGTGCGGGCCCGCGGACTGACCATCGAGGGCGCCGACGGGCGGCGCTACCTCGACTGCCTCTCCGGGGCCGGCACGCTCGCCCTCGGGCACAACCACCCGGTGGTGCTCGAAGCCATCCGGGGCGTCCTCGACTCCGGGGCCCCGCTGCACGTGCTGGACCTCGCGACCCCGGTCAAGGACGCCTTCACCACCGAGCTGTTCGCCAACCTGCCGCCCGCGCTGGCCGCCGACGCGCGCATCCAGTTCTGCGGGCCGGCCGGTACGGACGCCGTGGAGGCCGCCCTCAAACTGGTGCGCACCGCGACCGGACGCTCCGGGCTGCTCGCCTTCACCGGCGCCTATCACGGCATGACCGCCGGAGCCCTGGACGCCTCGGGAGGCGCCCCCGAGGTAAGGGTGACCCGGCTGCCCTACCCGCAGGACCTTCGCTGTCCGTTCGGCGTCGGCGGCCCCGAGGGCGCCGAACTCTCCGCGCGTTGGACGGAGAACCTGCTGGACGACCCGAAGGGCGGGGTGCCCGCCCCCGCCGCCATGATCGTCGAACCCGTGCAGGGCGAGGGCGGGGTGATCCCCGCCCCGGACGGCTGGCTGCGTCGGATGCGCGAGATCACCGCGGCGCGGGGGATCCCGCTGATCGTCGACGAGGTGCAGACGGGCGTCGGCCGGACCGGTGCCTTCTGGGGAGTCGACCACGCCGGGGTGGTGCCCGACGTCATGGTCCTCTCCAAGGCCATCGGCGGGAGCTTGCCGCTCGCCGTGATCGTGTACCGGGCCGACCTCGACGTGTGGGCCCCCGGCGCGCACGCGGGCACCTTCCGCGGCAATCAGCTCGCCATGGCCGCCGGTACCGCCACGCTCGCCTTCGTCCGCGAGAACCGGCTCGCCGAGCGCGCCGCCGCCCTGGGGGAGCGGATGCTGACGGCCCTGCACGGCCTGGCCTGCGGCCATCCCTGCATCGGGGAGGTACGGGGCAGGGGCCTGATGATCGGTGTCGAACTCGTCGACCCCGACACCGGGGCCGCCGCACCGGCCCTCGCCGCCGCCGTCCGCCAGGAGTGCCTGAACCGCGGCCTGATCGTCGAGCTCGGCGGCCGCCACGGCGCCGTGGTCCGCCTCCTTCCCCCGCTGACCCTGGCCGGCGAGCAGGCCGGGGCGGGTCTCGGCCGCCTGGCCGACGCCATCCCGGCCGCCGCCCGCCGCACCCACTGACCCGTACACCGAGGACCCGCGATGCCAGACCCGCACCAGTCGACCCCCGTCACGGAGACCCAACCGCCGTCTCCCGACCGGCTCGCCCCACCGCCGGGACCGGCCCAGGCGCAGCCGGCCCCCGAGGCCGTTGCCCCGGAGCGGCCGTCGTCGCCGTCCGGCTCCACGGCGCCGCTGCGGGAAGCCGCGGAGCCGCCGGCCCCGACGCCCCTGCCCGATGTACCCGAGGCGCAAGATCCGGGTCCGGCCGCCGGCCCGCCGGCCCGACTCGTAGCCGCCGAGGACGCGCCGACCCGGCCCCCGGCCGGCACGCTGCCCCACCCGGACGGGACCACGGCCGAGCACCCGCGGCAGGGCATGGCGGGTGCACCCGACGCACCGGATCAGCTCCCCCCGTTCGTGGCCGCGGCCGCCACCACCGGGTCCGGGGCCGTCACCGGCGCCGAGGCGACGGCCACCGTGCCCCGGCAGAAGGACGGCACACCACCCCGACCCCGCACCGGATGGACGAGCCCCCTCCGGCTGGAGCCGACCACACTGCCCGACCTCCTCGACCACCCCGACCCGGCCGTCGCCGCCGAGGCCGCGGCGGTGGAGAACCTGCTCCGCTGCGTGGTCCGCGAATCCGGTCTCGGCCGCCCCGACGGCCCCGCCGGAACCCCCCTGCGTATCCCCCTTCCCGCCTCCGGCGCCGCCCTGCTCGTCCCTGTCCGCCACTGGTCCCACACCGGCTGGCACCGATTCGGCGCGGTCCGCCTCGAAGGCACGACCGCCGCCGCGCCCTCCCTCGACGCCGTCACCATCGCCGCGCTCATCGCCCGTGAGGGCACGAGCGGTGGTCGGGGCGCCGCTGACCTCGTCGGCCGTGTCGCCGACTCGGTCCGCCGCACCGCCGAATTCATCGCCGACCGGCGGGAACGCCCCACCGCCCCGGCCCCCGTCGGCGGGGACCGCTTCCTCACCGCCGAACAGGCGCTCCTGCTCGGCCATCCCCTCCAACCGGACCCGAAGAGTCGCGAAGGACTCTCCGAGGCCGAGGTACGCCGTTACTCACCCGAACTCCACGGCTCCTTCCCCCTGCACTGGTTCGCGGTCGAACCCGCCGCTCTCGCGAGCGAATCGGCCTGGACCGAGAGCGGCCGCCCCGTCTCCGCCCCACAGCTCCTCGGCCGGCTCGCCCCCGGGCTCCCGTTGCCCCACGGCACCACCCCCCTTCCCCTGCACCCCTGGCAGGCCCGCGACCTGCTCCAGCGCCCCGCCGTCACCGCCCTCCGCGACGCGGGACTTCTGCACGACCTGGGCCCGCACGGCGAGCCCTGGTACCCCACCTCCTCCGTCCGCACCGTCCACCGCCCGGGCGCCCCCGCGATGCTCAAGCTCTCCTTGGGCCTGCGCATCACCAACTCCCGCCGCGAGAACCTCCGCAAGGAACTCCACCGCGGCGTCGAGGTGCACCGGCTGCTCCGCACCGGCCTCGCCGAGCAGTGGCAGGCCTCCCACCCCGCCTTCGACATCGTCCGCGACCCCGCCTGGGTCGCCGTCGACGCCCCGGACGGAACCCCCGTACCCGGACTCGACGCCCTGCTGCGCCACAACCCCTTCCGTTCGGGCGACGACCCCGTCTGCATCGCCGCACTCACCGCTCCCCGCCCGTGGCCCGGCCGGACCACGATGAGCTCGCGCCTCGCCGAACTCGTCACCGGCCTCGCCACCGTCACCGGCCACACCACGTCCGCCGTCGCCGCCGAGTGGTTCCTGCGCTACCTCGACCACGTGGTCCTGCCGGTCCTCGCTTTCGACGCGCTCGCCGGTATCGCCCTCGAAGCGCACCAGCAGAACACCCTGGTGCTCCTCGACCCGGCCGGCTGGCCGATCGGCGGTCGCTACCGCGACAACCAGGGCTACTACTTCCGCGAATCCCGCCGCGCGGAACTGGAGCACCGGCTCCCCGGCATCGGAAGCGCCAGCGACACCTTCGTCTCCGACGCCGTCACCGACGAACGCTTCGCCTACTACCTCGGCATCAACAACGTGCTGGGCCTCATCGGCGCCTTCGGATCCCAGCGGCTCGCGGACGAACGCGTCCTCCTCGCCGCCTTCCGCCGTTTCCTCGCCAAGGCCGCGGGCCTCGGCCCGCTCCCCGCACGGCTGCTCGACTCGCCCACCCTGCGCTGCAAGGCGAATCTGCTCACCCGCCTGGGCGGTCTCGACGAGCTGGTCGGCCCCGTCGACACCCAGTCCGTCTACGTCACCATCACCAACCCCCTTCACGATTGACGCGTCGGCGCCGACGCGGAGAAGAGCCCCCGATGCCCTCCACCGACACCCCGGCCCCAGCTCCGGCCGCCGGATCCGCCCACGACATCCGCTCCGTCACAGGCTTCGCCGAATTCACCGGCACCACGCGCGAACAACGCCTCGACGTCGACCTGTTGCCCCTGCTCGCCGAGGCCGACCTGCTCGATTCCCCCGCCATCTGGGGCAGCGTCACCACATCAGCCGGAACATTCCGCCTCGAACCCGTGCGGCCCGGCCGTGACCTGGAGCTCCTCACCGGTTGGATGAACGATCCCGAAGTGGCCGCCTACTGGGAGCTCGCCGGCCCCGCCGCGATCACCGCCGCCCACCTACGGGCCCAGCTAGACGGCGACGGCAGCAGCATCCCCTGCCTCGGCTTCCTCGACGGCACACCGATGAGTTACTGGGAGATCTACCGGGCCGACCTCGACCCCCTCTCCGGGCACTACCCGGCGCGCCCCCACGACACGGGTATCCACCTGCTCATCGGAGACGGCACGAACCGCGGCCGCGGACTGGGAACAGCTCTGCTGCGCGCCGTCGCCGATCTGGTCCTCGGCAACCGCCCCCGCTGCACACGCGTCGTCGCGGAACCGGACATCCGCAACACCCCCTCCGTATCGGCCTTCCTGAACTCCGGATTCCGCTGCTCCGCGGAAATCGACCTTCCCGAGAAGCGGGCCGCCCTGATGATCCGGGAGCGGGTGCTGCGCAATCTCCTCTGAGTGTCGCCCCACAAACCCCGACCGACGTCGGCAGCTTCGCACCTCTCCCTTCGATAACTCTGCGTGACGAAGCAAAGTTCCCGACCTCCTGACCTCCGAGGAGTCCCGTGCCGAACTTTCCCGCAGCCCCCGACGCGGCCGAACCCGCCGTGCCCCCATCGCCCCAGCACCCCTGCACACCGCCCGAACTCAACCGCGCGACCTGGGACTTCGCCGCCCGTCGGCTGCTCGCCAAGATGCTCGGCGAATTCGCCTACGAGGAGATCATCCGTCCCGTGCCCGCACCGGCCGCCGCCGGCGATGCCTGGACCCTGGTCCTCGACGACGGCAGCAGCCTCGGCTTCCGCGCCCGCCGCCGCTCGTACGGCAGCTGGCACGTCACCCCGGACTCGATCACCCTCACCCCACCGGCGCCCGCGCCGCCCTCACCGCCCGTGTCCGGCGGCCTCGGGAGCCCGACCGCCTTCGGGGACCCGTACGCCTTCCTCATCCGGGCCCGTACCCTCCTCGGCCTCGACGGGCCCACCCTCGGTCACCTCGTCCGCGAGCTCAGCGCCACCCTCACCGCCGACGCCCGGCTCGACCACACGGCACTCACCGCCGACGTCCTCGCCGACCTCGACTACGCCGCCCTCGAAGGTCACCAGACCGGTCACCCCTGGCTCGTCCCCAACAAGGGCCGCATCGGACTCTCCGCCTCCGACACCGCGGCCTGGGCCCCCGAGGCCCGCACCCGCCAGCGACTGCCCTGGCTCGCCGCCCACACCTCGCTCGCCGCCTACCGCGGTACGGCCGGCCTGGAGGACCCCGCCCGCCTCTACACCGCCGAGCTCGGCCCCGTCACCCGGGCCACCTTCGACCGGGCCCTGCGCGACCGCGGCCTCGACCCGCTCCACTACCTCTACCTCCCCGTCCACCCCTGGCAGTGGGACGAGGTCGTCCTCCCCCTCTTCGCCCCGGCGCTCGCCTCCGGCGCCCTGGTACCGCTCCCCGCCGACCCCGACGTGCGACTCCCGCAGCAGTCCGTCCGCACCTTCCTCAACCTCAGCCGTCCCGACCGGCACAGCGTGAAACTGCCGCTCTCCGTCTTCAACACCATGGTCTGGCGCGGACTGCCGTCCGACCTCGCGCTCGCGGCCCCGGCCGTCACCGCCTGGATCCACTCCCTCCGCGACGGCGACCCCTTCCTCCGCGACGAGTGCCGGGTCGTCCTGCTCGGCGAGGTCGCCTCCGTCACCGTCCGCCACCCCGTCTACGACGAGCTCCCCGAGGTCCCGTACCAGTACAAGGAACTCCTCGGCGCGATCTGGCGCGAACCCCTCACCGGCCTGCTGGCGCCCGGCGAGCGTGCCCGCACGCTCGCCTCCCTCCTCCACACCGACCCGCGCGGCCGGTCCTTCACCGCCGAACTCGTCGCCCGGTCCGGGCTGACCCCCGCCGTCTGGCTGCAGCGCCTCTTCGCCGCCCTGCTGCCCCCGCTGCTCCACTTCCTCTACCGATACGGCACCGTCTTCTCCCCGCACGGCGAGAACACCATCGTGATCTTCGACGAGCAGGACGTCCCCGTCCGGCTCGCGGTCAAGGACTTCGTGGACGACGTCAACATCACCGACGAACCGCTGCCCGAGCTGCAGTCCCTGCCCGACGAGGTCCGAGCGGTGCTGCTCACCGAGCCCGCCGACTTCCTGCCCCAGTTCATCCACTCCGGGCTGTTCGTCGGCGTCTTCCGCTACCTCTCGGCCCTGTGCGAGGACGGCCTCGGTGTCCCGGAGGACGAGTTCTGGTCCCTCGTACGGGCGGAGATCCTGCGCCACCAGGCCCGCTTCCCGGAGCTCAAGGACCGCTACGAGCTCTTCGACCTGCTCGGCGAACGCATCGGACGGCTCTGCCTGAACCGGAACCGACTTTACGAGGACGGTTACCGTGACCGCCCCGACCGCCCGCACGCCGTGCAGCACGGGACCGTACCCAACCCCCTGTACCGGCCATGATTGCTCGCCGGTGCGCCCACTGTCAGTGCGGCCCCGTAGGGTTGGCAGTGCTATGACGAAGCCCTCCCTCCCCGACCTGCTGCACGCCGCCGTCTCCGCCGTCGGCGGCACGGAGCGCCCCGGCCAGGTGGCCATGGCCGAAGCCGTCGCCGAAGCGATCGACGACAACTCCCACCGCCTGATCCAGGCCGGTACCGGCACCGGTAAGTCCCTCGGCTACCTGGTGCCGGCCCTCGCGCACGGCGAGCGCGTGGTCGTCGCCACGGCGACCCTCGCCCTCCAGCGGCAGCTCGTCGAGCGCGATCTGCCACGGACGGTGGAGGCACTGCACCCGCAGCTGCGCCGCCGCCCGCAGTTCGCCATGCTCAAGGGCCGGTCCAACTACCTCTGCCTGCACCGCCTGCACGAGGGCGCTCCGCAGGACGAGGAGGACGGCCTCTTCGACCAGTTCGAGGCGGCCGCGCCCACCAGCAAGCTGGGCCAGGACCTGCTGCGCATGCGCGACTGGGCCGACGAGACCGAGACCGGGGACCGCGACGACCTGACCCCGGGCGTCTCGGACAAGGCCTGGTCGCAGATCTCCGTCTCCTCCCGCGAGTGCCTGGGCGCGACGAAGTGCGCGTACGGCGCCGAGTGCTTCGCGGAGGCCGCCCGTGAGCGGGCCAAGCTCGCGGACGTGGTCGTCACCAACCACGCCCTGCTCGCCATCGACGCCATCGAGGGCGCCCCCGTGCTGCCGCAGCACGAGGTGCTGATCGTGGACGAGGCCCACGAGCTGGTCTCCCGGGTGACCGGGGTCGCCACCGGCGAGCTCACCCCGGGCCAGGTCAACCGGGCCGTGAAGCGTGCGGCCAAGCTGGTCGACGAGAAGACCGCGGACGCCCTGCAGACCGCCTCCGAGACCTTCGAGCGGGTCATGGAGCTGGCGCTCCCCGGCCGGCTGGAGCAGATCCCCGAGGACCTCGGCTACGCGCTGATGTCCCTGCGGGACTCCGCGCGCAATGTGATCTCGGCGATCGGGGCGACCCGGGACAAGTCCGTCCACGACGAGGACGCGGTACGCAAGCAGGCGCTGGCCGCCGTGGAGAGCATCCACGGGGTGGCGGAGCGGATCACCAACGGCTCCGAGTACGACGTCGTCTGGTACGAGCGCCACGATCGCTTCGGTGCCACCCTCCGGGTCGCCCCCCTGTCGGTGTCCGGCCTGCTGCGCGAGAAGCTGTTCGAAGACCGCTCCGTGGTCCTGACCTCCGCCACCCTGAAGCTGGGCGGCGACTTCAACGGCGTCGCGGCCTCTCTGGGCCTGTCCCCCGAGGGGGTCGAGGGCGACGACGTTCCCGTCTGGCGCGGCCTCGATGTCGGCTCGCCCTTCGACTATCCCAAGCAGGGCATCCTCTACGTCGCCAAGCACCTGGCCACGCCGGGCCGCGAGGGAACCCGCGGCGACATGATGGACGAGCTCGCCGAGCTGATCGAGGCGGCCGGCGGCCGCACCCTCGGTCTCTTCTCCTCCATGCGTGGCGCCAAGGCGGCCGCCGAGGAGCTGCGCGGCCGGCTCGACAACCCGATCCTGCTCCAGGGCGAGGAAACCCTCGGCGAGCTGATCAAGTCCTTCGCCGCCGACCCGAAGACCTGCTTGTTCGGGACGCTCTCGCTCTGGCAGGGCGTGGACGTGCCCGGTCCCAGCTGCCAGCTCGTGGTCATGGACCGGATCCCCTTCCCGCGCCCCGATGACCCGCTGATGAGCGCCCGCCAGAAGTCGGTCGAGGAGCACGGCGGCAACGGCTTCATGGCCGTCGCGGCCACGCACGCCGCGCTGCTGATGGCTCAGGGCGCGGGCCGTCTCGTACGAGCCTCGGGCGACCGAGGTGTCGTCGCCGTTCTGGACCCCCGGCTGGCGACGGCCCGGTACGGGAGCTTCCTGCGGGCCACCCTGCCCGACTTCTGGTACACCACGGACCGCAATCAGGCCCGGCGTTCCCTGGCGGCGATCGACGCGACGGCCAAGGCCGACGGAAAGTAGTCCGCAGGTCGGCTGTTCTGCGGATCCACTGTTCTGCGGAACAGCCGGATCCGCTGCTCCGCCGGTCCCGCCTGCGGTCCCAACCGGTTCCGGGGCATGAACAACCCCCGGAACCGGCGCAGTGGGTTCCGGGGGCTGAATGGGGGCGGCGGGGGGTCAGACCCGACGCAGTACCGCGACGACCTTCCCGAGGATGGTCGCCTCGTCGCCGGGAATCGGCTGGTAGGCGGCGTTGTGCGGGAGGAGCCAGACATGGCCGTCCTCGCGCTTGAAGCGCTTGACCGTGGCTTCGCCGTCGAGCATCGCGGCGACGATGTCGCCGTTCTCCGCGACGGGCTGGCGACGTACCGTGACCCAGTCGCCGTCGCAGATGGCGGCCTCGATCATCGAGTCGCCGACGACCTTGAGGACGAAGAGCTCGCCGTCGCCCACCAGCTGGCGGGGGAGCGGGAAGACGTCCTCGACCGACTCCTCGGCGAGGATCGGTCCGCCGGCCGCGATCCGGCCGACCAGGGGAACGTAGGAGGCGGCGGGCTTTCCGGTGGTGTCCGTGGGCTGAGAGCTCGGCTGGTCGGAGCCGCGCACCTCGTAGGCCCGCGGGCGGTGCGGGTCGCGGCGCAGGAAGCCCTTGCGCTCCAGGGCCATCAGCTGGTGTGCGACCGACGAGGTGCTGGACAGGCCGACCGCCTGGCCGATCTCCCGCATCGATGGCGGGTAACCCCGACGCTGCACGGAGTCGCGAATGACCTCGATGACCCTCCGCTGCCGGTCCGTGAGTCCGGAGCTGTCGGCGCGGATGCCTGGAGGTCGACCTGGCAGCGAGCGTGCGGGGCGTACTACGGGCTCCGCATCCGGGTTCAGGTTTGCGTCGTTCATGGCATGCACCGGCTCGAGTCGGCTCTGGGAGCGGTTCTGGGCAGTGATGGCGGCACTGTCTGCGGTGGTGGTCACGTCGGCCCCTCTCGAAATGTTCTCCCTAGCTGGACAACGGTAGTAGCTTTCGAAAGGTTGCGCCAAACACACGTTCGAGTGAAAAATCGCAGATCGTCCCGCGTGGGCATATCGAGAGGTGTATGGACGATCGGTTCGCCGAACGCGGGTTCGGCTCGACATCCGCCGCTTACGGTACCCTTCCCGGTCGGATCGTCACCTTCCGGGCCTGTGCCCAGTGTGGCACCGGGAGGCCCCGTGTCCGCCCAACGGACACCGCGACACGCGGAGCCACGTAAATCCGCCACAACCCAAGATCTAGTGGTTGGATGAGCGCTGCCACCCAGAGGTTGTGGTCCTCGGGTCTTCCGAGGGGGCCGGCATCGCATATGCTGGTGGCTGCTCCACGAGCCCCCGACAGAGTCCGTCTCCGTCGTTCAGGGGCTCCGTGGGGTGATTCGGTCGTGCCAAAAGGGAGGGTGAGGGAACCATGCACTGCCCCTTCTGCAGGCACCCCGACAGCCGCGTCGTCGACAGTCGCACCACGGACGACGGCACATCGATCCGCAGGCGCCGTCAGTGCCCCGACTGCTCCCGTCGCTTCACGACGGTGGAGACGGCCTCGCTGATGGTGATCAAGCGCAGCGGGGTGACGGAACCCTTCAGTCGAACCAAGGTCATCTCAGGCGTGCGCAAGGCGTGCCAGGGGCGGCCGGTCACCGAGGACGCCCTCGCCAAGCTCGGCCAGCGGGTCGAGGAGGCGCTGCGCGCCACCGGGAGTGCCGAGCTGACCACCCACGACGTGGGTCTGGCCATACTCGGCCCGTTGCAGGAGCTCGACCTGGTCGCGTACCTGCGCTTCGCTTCCGTCTACAAAGCTTTCGACACCCTTGAAGACTTCGAGACCGCCATCGCGGAACTCCGCGTTCCGCGGTCTCATCCTGAAGAGTGCGAGCTCGGGAGGACCGCCCAGGTCCCCGTGCCCGCCTCCGCCGCCGACTGATCGGACCACCCGTGCCGCGGCGCTCACGCGTCGTGACACGGCCGCTCGGCCAGGCGAAGAGACGTAGATACAAGACACAGCACCGTGCCGCGGAATATCGATGGCACTTTAGGGCGTTTTTGCCCGCATATGGGAGGAAGCGGCATGACAGAGACGGCGAGCAGCTCGGCACGTGGTTCCCGCGCCAAGGGGACCAAGGCCGCCAAGGGCGGCCTGCGTATCGAGCGCATCCACACCACCCCGGGCGTGCACCCCTACGACGAGGTGAGCTGGGAACGCCGTGACGTCGTCATGACCAACTGGCGCGACGGCTCGGTCAACTTCGAGCAGCGTGGCGTGGAGTTCCCCGACTTCTGGTCGGTGAACGCGGTCAACATCGTCACCAGCAAGTACTTCCGCGGCGCCGTCGGCACCCCGCAGCGCGAGACCGGTCTCAAGCAGCTGATCGACCGGATCGTGAAGACGTACACGAAGGCCGGCGAGGACTTCGACTACTTCTCCTCGCCCGCCGACGCGGAGATCTTCGAGCACGAGCTGACCTACGCCCTGCTCCACCAGATCTTCAGCTTCAACTCCCCGGTGTGGTTCAACGTCGGTACGCCCCAGCCGCAGCAGGTCTCCGCCTGCTTCATCCTGGCCGTCGACGACTCCATGGAGTCGATCCTCGACTGGTACAAGGAAGAGGGCATGATCTTCAAGGGCGGCTCCGGCGCCGGCCTGAACCTCTCCCGCATCCGCTCCTCCAAGGAGCTCCTCTCCTCCGGCGGCAACGCCTCCGGCCCGGTCTCCTTCATGCGCGGCGCCGACGCGTCCGCAGGAACGATCAAGTCCGGTGGCGCCACCCGCCGTGCGGCCAAGATGGTCGTCCTGGACGTGGACCACCCGGACGTCGAGGCCTTCATCGAGACCAAGGTGAAGGAGGAGGAGAAGATCCGCGCCCTGCGCGACGCGGGCTTCGACATGGACCTGGGCGGCGACGACATCACGTCCGTCCAGTACCAGAACGCCAACAACTCCGTCCGCGTGAACGACGAGTTCATGACGGCCGTCGAGAACGGCACCGAGTTCGGCCTGCGGGCCCGTATGACCGGTGAGGTCATCGAGAAGGTCGACGCCAAGGCGCTCTTCCGCAAGCTCGCCGAGGCCGCGTGGGCCTGTGCCGACCCGGGCATCCAGTACGACGGCGTGATCAACAACTGGCACACCTGCCCCGAGTCCGGCCGCATCACCGCGTCCAACCCGTGCAGCGAGTACATGCACCTGGACAACACGTCCTGCAACCTCGCCTCGCTCAACCTCATGAAGTTCCTGAACGACGACGGCAAGGGCAACCAGTCCTTCGACGCCGAGCGTTTCGCCAAGGTCGTCGAGCTCGTCATCACCGCGATGGACGTCTCCATCTGCTTCGCGGACTTCCCGACGCAGAAGATCGGCGACAACACCCGCGCCTTCCGCCAGCTGGGCATCGGCTACGCCAACCTCGGCGCCCTGCTGATGGCCACCGGCCACGCGTACGACTCCGACGGCGGCCGCACCCTCGCCGCGTCGATCACCTCGCTGATGACCGGTACCGCGTACAAGCGCTCCGCCGAGCTGGCCGCCGTCGTCGGTCCGTACGACGGCTACGCCCGCAACGCCGAGTCCCACAAGCGCGTCATGAAGCAGCACGCCGACGCCAACGCCGTCGCGCCGCGCACCGAGGACCTGGACAACAGCATCTGGGCTGCGGCCACCGAGGCTTGGCAGGACGTGCTGCGCCTCGGCGAGAAGAACGGCTTCCGCAACTCCCAGGCCTCCGTCCTCGCGCCGACCGGCACCATCGGTCTCGCGATGTCCTGCGACACCACTGGTGTCGAGCCGGACCTGGCCCTGGTCAAGTTCAAGAAGCTCGTCGGCGGCGGCTCGATGCAGATCGTCAACGGCACCGTCCCGCAGGCCCTGCGCCGCCTGGGTTACCAGGAGGAGCAGATCGAGGCGATCGTCTCCCACATCGCCGAGCACGGTGTGGTCGTCGACGCCCCCGGCCTGAAGACCGAGCACTACTCGGTGTTCGACTGCGCCATGGGCGAGCGCTCCATCTCCGCGATGGGCCACGTCCGCATGATGGCCGCGATCCAGCCCTGGATCTCCGGCGCGATCTCGAAGACGGTCAACATGCCGGAAACGGCGACCGTCGAGGAGATCGAGGAGATCTACTTCGAGGCGTGGAAGATGGGCGTCAAGGCGCTCGCGATCTACCGCGACAACTGCAAGGTCGGCCAGCCCCTCTCCGCCAAGAAGAAGGAGCAGGAGAAGGAGGAGGTCACCGCCAAGGCGGAGGAGACCATCCGCGCCACCGTCGAGAAGGTCATCGAGTACCGCCCCGTCCGCAAGCGCCTCCCCAAGGGCCGCCCGGGCATCACCACCTCCTTCACGGTCGGCGGCGCCGAGGGCTACATGACGGCGAACTCCTACCCGGACGACGGTCTGGGCGAGGTCTTCCTGAAGATGTCCAAGCAGGGCTCGACCCTCGCGGGCATGATGGACGCCTTCTCGATCGCCGTCTCGGTCGGTCTGCAGTACGGCGTTCCGCTGGAGACGTACGTCTCGAAGTTCACGAACATGCGCTTCGAGCCGGCCGGTATGACGGACGACCCGGACGTGCGGATGGCGCAGTCGATCGTCGACTACATCTTCCGCCGCCTGGCGCTGGACTTCCTGCCCTTCGAGACCCGCTCGGCCCTCGGCATCCACACCGCCGAGGAGCGCCAGCGTCACCTGGACACCGGTTCCTACGAGCCGCTCGAGGACGAGCTGGACACCGAGTCCCTGATGCAGGCGGCCCCGCTGGCCGCGGTCCCGTCGGCCCCGAAGCCGGTCGTGACCGCCTCCGTCCCGGCCCCGAAGACGGCGCACAGCAACGCCGAACTGGTCGAGATGCAGCTCGGCGTCTCCGCCGACGCCCCGCTCTGCTTCTCCTGCGGTACGAAGATGCAGCGCGCCGGCTCCTGCTACATCTGCGAGGGCTGCGGCTCGACGAGCGGCTGCAGCTGATCGTGATGCCCACTCGGGCATGAGCTAGCTGTTCGGATGGGGTGTTCGCGGCGACGCGGACACCCCATCCGGCGTTTAGCCGACGCCGTGTTCGGTGAGCGGGCGCGTCAGTGGGGGATGCGGCGGGCGGGACGGGTGACCAGCTCCTCGCGGAACTCGGCGATCCGGGAATGGACCTGGCGTATCAGGTGCGTGTCCTCGATGCGGTCCAGGTAGAGGCAGCGCGCGGCCAGACCCGGCAGGTCGAAGGCGAAACACAGGGACATCAGCGGGTTCACGAAGAGCTCGCTGCCCCGCGTGCGGCTGGTGAACTGCACGTCGCCGAAGGAGCCCCGGACGGCCGCGGCGATCGAGCCGTTCACGATGCTGGGCCGGTCCGGTGTCCGTTCCTGGGCGTGGGCCACCGCGTCGAGGAAGAGCGCGCCCTCCCTGGTGGCGCGCGGTATGGAGAACGTGCCGAGGTAGGCGCCCGCGCGCTCCAGGGCCGCGATGTTCTCCAGCACCAGGCCGTGACTGACCCCGTGGTAGGCGTCCACGCCGAAGCCCACCGACACGACGAGACGTTCCGGTACGTCCTCCAGAGCGGCCAGTGCCGCCACGCTGGTGAGGTCCTCCTCGGGGGTCCCGAGGCCCGCCTCGTCACCCCGCATCAGGATGTCCGTGCCGCCGTCGACCAGGACGATCGCGTCGATGCGGTGGCGGTCGACCAGCTCGCGGTAGGCGGCGCGCAACGGCTGCACCCCGGTCTGGGGGAAGGCGTACACGGTGTCCGGGTAGCCGTGGGTCGCCAGCCACTGGGCCAGGGTCCGCTCGGGGAAGTAGGACAGGTGGGGCGCGGAGTCAGGGGTGACGGCGGCGAGGTCGGGAGCCACCCACGCCTCGATGGGCAGTCCGGCGAGCGAGCTGAAGGAGAGGTTCGCCAGCTGGACCCGCTTGCCCTGGTGCATGAGGGACAGGGCGACGGGGAGGCCGGCGTAGATGTCGAAGCCGCCGCCCGCACCCGTGACCAGGATGCTCTCGGCGTCGGCGAGGCGGTCGAAAAGCGGGTTGGAGTGCAGTGCCGTCATGGTGATCATTGTGCGGGGCGCGTAGGGCAGCGCGCCCGCGGATTTCACGGCAGGGCGATGGCCGACGAGGCGGGGGAACGGGGAGATGGTCAGTCATGTGGAGCGGTGACGAGCTGGACCTGGACGCGTATCTGGAGCGGATCGGATATCAGGGGGAACGGGGGACGCCCGGGGAACTCCGGCCGGACCTCCGCACGTTGTACGCAGTGCACCGCGCCCACACCGCCGCCGTGGCCTTCGAGAGTCTGGACGTCCTGCTCGGCCGCCCCGTCGCGCTGGACCTCAAGTCGATCGAGGACAAGCTCGTGCACGCCCGCCGCGGCGGCTACTGCTACGAGCAGAACTCGCTGCTGGCCGCCGCCCTGGAGCGGATCGGGTTCGAGGTCTCCGGGCGCGGTGCCCGAAACCGGACCCGCGGCGACTCCGTCCTCGCCGTGACGCACGCCGTCCTCGTCGTCACCGTCGCGGGTGAACCGTGGCTGTGCGACGCCGGATTCGGTTTCCAGGGACCTCGGGAGCCGGTACCGCTGGCGCGTCCGGGCGCCGAGGTGCGGCAGGGCGAGTGGATGTACCGCGTCCGCGAGGAGGAGGACGGTGTCCTCGTGCTGTGCCTGCTGCGCGGCGACACCTGGCGGGACCTGTACGCCTTCTCCCCGCAGCACTACCACCCGGTCGACTACGTCGTGCTCAACCACTACAGCTCCAGTCACCCCGCCTCCTCCTTCACCGGGCGGCTGATCGTCCAGCAAGCGGGCGACCGCGTCCGCCAGGCGCTCGTCGGGCGGGAACTCACCCGACTGCATCCCGACGGCCTCGTCGAGCAGGAGACCATCGGCCCGGACGGGCTGCTCGCCGTGCTCGACCGGGAGTTCGGGCTTCGTCTGCCCGATCGGGACGTGGCGGAACTGGTACGGATCCACCGCGCCGAGGACTGACCGGGGCCCCGCCCGGCCCGTACGATGGCGCCGTGCTGGTCAAGTGGATTCGCTGCACGGTGACGGACCGACGCGGGTTCGAGCGCGGGCAGCGAAAATGGGCGGGGCTGCCGGGCGAGCCGGGATTCCGGGGGCAGGGCGGCGGCTGGAGCCGGGGTCGGCAGGGGGTCGCGCATGTCTTCGCGTTCTGGGAGAGCCGATCCTTCTACGACTCCTTCATGGCCCGTTCGCACGACCGGCTGGCCGCCTCCCAGAACGGCACCTACACCGATCTGCGGGTCACCCTCTTCGACCACCGCTTCGACGTGAAGACCGGCTTCGAGCCGCGCTTCACCGATGCCGACGTCGTACGGGTCGCGCACACCCGGGTCAGGGAGGGGCGGGTCGACCACTTCGCCCTCATGCAGGAGAAGGTGTGGAATCCGGCGATGGCGGGCTCGCCCGGCATGATCCGGGGCCTCTTCGGGGAGGCCCCGGGTCGGGAGTTCCTGGTGCTCTCGATGTGGCACGCCGCCGCCGAGCACGGCAAGTACCGGCAGGAGCGGGTCGAGCGGCTCTCCCTGCGCGCCCAGATCCAGGCCGATGTCGAGGCCCTCACCGGCGATGTCGTCGACCTCGAACCGTCCTGGACGGTATGACCGTACGATGACCGCCGCCGTCCGCTCGGCGTGCCCGATCGGCGGGCCGGCCAGGGGACGAATAGGGTCGTGGAATGGTTCGACCACGGCGCATCGTCCTTGTCCGACACGGGGAATCGGAGGGGAACGCCGACGACTCCGTGTACGAGCGGGAGCCCGACCACGCACTGCGGCTGACCCCCACCGGACGCGAGCAGGCATCGGCGGCCGGCGGCCGGCTGCGCGAGCTCTTCGGCGCCGAGACGATCAGCGCGTACGTCTCCCCGTACCGCCGTACCCTGCAGACCTTCCGTGAGCTCCGGCTGGATCCGACGCGGGTGCGTATGCGCGAGGAGCCGCGCCTGCGCGAGCAGGACTGGGGGAACTGGCAGGACCGGAACGACGTACGACTGCAGAAGGCCTACCGGGACGCGTACGGGCACTTCTTCTACCGGTTCGCGCAGGGCGAGTCGGGGGCCGACGTGTACGACCGGGTCGGGTCCTTCCTGGAAAGCCTCTACCGCAGCTTCGAGGCCCCCGACCATCCCCAGAACGTGCTGCTGGTGACGCACGGGCTGACGATGCGGCTGTTCTGCATGCGCTGGTTCCACTGGTCCGTGGCCGAATTCGAGGCCCTGTCCAATCCGGGCAACGGTGAATTCCGGGTGCTCCTGCTCGGACCGGACGGCCGGTACCGGATGGACCGCCCGTTTGAGCGGTGGACCACACCCGAGCCTTATGACCTGGACGGCTAGAGTGGCCCGCGATGACGCCTGATTCCACTCCCGAACGGCGCTACGCGCGCGCCATGGCCAGCCTCCGAGGGCTGGCGCTGGGTGACGCCCTCGGCTCCCAGTACTTCGTCCCCGTGAACTACCCGCTGCTCAAGCGGCGCGAGCTGCCCACCGGCGCCGAGGCGTGGCAGTGGACCGACGACACCGAGATGGCCTGCTCGGTGGTGGCCGTGCTGGCCGAGCACGGGCGGATCGACCAGGACGCGCTCGCGAGTTCCTTCGCCCACCACCACGACTTCGACCGTGGTTACGGGCCTGCGGTGAACCGGATGCTGCGACTGGTGCGGGAAGGCGAGGACTGGCGCACGCTGGCCGCCGAACTGTTCAACGGGCAGGGCTCGTGGGGCAACGGTGCCGCCATGCGGATCGCGCCGCTGGGTGCCTGGTACGCCGACGACCCGGAGCAGGCCACCCACCAGGCGGAGATCTCCGCCTACACCACCCACCAGCACCGCGAGGCCGTGTGCGGGGCGATGGCCGTCGCCGCGGCTGCGGCCATCGCCGCGAGCACCGACGCCCCGCCGAAGGCCTCCGACCTGCTGGACGGGGTGATCGCACTGGTACCGCGCAGCGCGGTGGGCGCCGGGCTGCGGCGTGCGCGGGACATGCTGGACTACGGCGACGCCACCACGGTCGCGGCGGTCCTGGGCTGCGGGCGGCGCACGAGCGCGCACGACACCGTGCCGTTCGCCCTGTGGTCGGCGGCACGGGCGCTGGACGACTACGAGAAGGCGTTCTGGACCACCGCGCAGGTGGGCGGCGACGTCGACACGACCTGCGCGATCGTCGGTGGGGTACTGGGCGCGCGCGGGGACGCCGTACTGCCTGCCGCGTGGCTGGCGCGTACCGAAGCCCTGCCGGCCTGGCTGCCGGAGGTCGCCGCGGGCTGACGCCCGCGGCTCGATCCGACCGGCCACCGGGGGAGTTGGCGGCGTTGCGGTGCCTCAGCCGCGTTCGCGCCCTCGCCTACGTCCGGCGCGCGTGAAATATCCCCCTCCGATTGTCACGGTCCTGCCACAGCACTCTTTTGATCCTGTTCAAAACTGCATCGCACCTGCCTACCCTGTCCGCATCGCCGCTCCACCCTGAACTCCGGGGCGGCCGACAGGGGAGGGAACCTGATGTCAGAGAACACCGGCGGGGCGGACGAAGCCCGGACCGAGGGCGCGGCCGACGCACAGGCCACGGCCGGGGATTCGCCGGCGAAGCCGAACCCGGCCGGAGATAC
>NZ_JBGBPT010000026.1:87922-102269 GCF_041106355.1 Streptomyces sp. BF23-19
GCCGTCAGCCTCCCGGACGCCGCCGCGCGTTCCAGGGAGCGGGTGATCCGCTCCAGGCCGGCGGCAGATACACCGACACGGCCGGCCCACCCCCGGGCATGCAGTTCGGCGCGGCGCCCCCGAGCCCCTGGCAGGTGCAGCAGCGTTCGGTCACGCCCTCCTGGGCCACACTGGTGCGCCCCGCCGAGGCCGCACCCATCCGCACCGCGACCCTCGTCGCCGTCCTCGCCTCCGGTCTCGCCACCGCGCTGCTGCTCGGCGACGGCATGGGTCCCGGTCTGCTGCTCGCGGTGGTGCCCGCCGTCGTCGCGGCCTACGTCGCCGCCCGCGAGGCCCGGCGCAGCGCCCGCCCCTGGACCGTGGCCTGGGTGATCGGCTGTATCGCCCTGCTCGCCGTCCCGGCCCTGCGCGACTCCGCCTGGCCGGCCACGCTGGCGATCCTGTCCGCCGTCCTGCTGGGCGCGCTGGCCCTGCACGGCAGCCGCACCTGGCCCGGCGTCCTGCTCAGCCCGCTCGGCTTCCTCGACGCCGCCGTGTCCGGGGTCGCCTGGCTGCTGACCGGGCTGCGCTCACGCGGCGGCGGCAACAAGGACCGCTGGCTGCCCGTCGCCAAGGCGACCGTGGTGGCCGCAGTCCTGCTGCTGCTCTTCGGCGCGCTGTTCGCCTCCGCCGACGCGGCCTTCGCCGATCTGCTGGGCGATCTGATGCCCGACGTCTCCGTCGAGGACGGGCCCGTCCGGTTCATGCTCTTCCTCCTCGGTGCGGTCCTCGCGCTCGCCGCGGCCCGCACCGCCGCGGCCCCGCTGCGCTGGGACCGGATCAAGGTGGCTCCGGGCAAGCCGCGTTCCCGTGTCGAATGGGCTCTTCCGCTCGTCGTGCTCAACCTGCTCTTCGCCGGCTTCAACGCCGTGCAGCTGGCCGTCCTGTTCGGCGGCTACGACAAGGTCCTGAAAAGCACCGACCTGACCTATGCCGAGTACGCCCGCGAGGGCTTCTGGCAACTGCTCTGGGCCACCCTGCTCACCCTCGCCGTGATCGCGCTCGCCCTGCGCTGGGCCCCGCGCTCCGGAGAGGGTGACCGCCGCCTCGTCCGGATCGTCCTCGGGCTGCTCTGCGCGCTGACGCTGGTCGTCGTCGCCTCCGCGCTGCGCCGGATGGACCTCTACGTGGAGGCGTACGGGCTGACCAGGCTGCGTGTGTCGGTGGCCGCGATGGAGCTGTGGCTCGGACTGGTCATCGTACTGATCATGGCGGCCGGGCTGTTCGGCGGACGCTGGCCGGCGCGCGCGTTCGCGGGCAGTGTGGCCGCGGCCGTCCTGGCCTTCGGCCTGCTCTCCCCGGACGGGATGGTCGCCGAGCGCAACGTGGCCCGCTTCGAGGAGGACGCGAAGATCGACCTCTCCTACTTCCAGTCGCTGTCGGCGGACGCCGTTCCCGGCCTGGACCGGCTGCCCGAGCCCCAACGGTCCTGCGCCCTGCGCGGCATCAACGACGAGCTGGCCAAGGCCGGGGACGTCCCCTGGTACGCGATGAGCTGGGGCGAGTACCGGGCCCGGCAGATCCTGCGGGAGCGTCCGGTGACCGCCTCGTACGAGGTCTGCTCGCGCCTGGGCACCTTCGGCAGCCGCCTCGAGTACTAGGGAGTGTCCTGCCGATCAGGGCGGGCGCGTACGGGGCCGGGCGCGGGGATCGTTCCCCGCGCCCGGCCCCGGCTTCGTACGGACGAGCTCGCTCAGGCGGCCGGACCGGCCTTCGCGGCGGCTCCGGCCAAGGCCTCCAGGTCGCTCTTGCGCACCCGGATCACCAGCAGGGCGGTGGCCAGGGCCAGGCCCGCCATGGCGACGGCGGCGTAGAACGCGGTGGAGATGCCGTGGGCGAGAACCAGGTCACCCCAGGGGTCGGGCAGGAAACCGGTCTCCTTGAAGGCGGCGATCTGCTGGGGGTCCGCCTGGGCCATGAAGGCCGGGACCTGCTTCGTGGCCTCGTCACGACTGGCGGTGCCGAAGACGGTGACCAGGATGGACAGGCCGAGCGAGCCGCCGACCTGCTGGCTGGCGTTGAGCAGCCCGGAGGCAGCGCCCGCCTCCTTGGGGGCCACGCCGGAGACGGCGGTGAGGGTGAGGGTCACGAAGTTGAGGCCCATGCCGAAGCCGAACAGCAGCATCGGCCCGAGCACTCCGGAGACGTAGGAGCTGTCGGTCCGGATGAAGGTCAGCCAGGCCAGCCCGGTTCCGGTGAGCGCGGACCCGGCGACCATGAAGGGCTTGGGCCCGAAGCGCGGCAGGAAGCGCTGCGAGAGGCCGGCGGCGGTGATGATGGCGACCGTCACGGGCAGGAAGCCGAGGCCGGACTGGATCGGCGAGAAGCCCAGCACGTTCTGCACGAACTGGACGATGAAGAAGAACATGCCGAACATCGCGGCGGCGAGGCCGAGCATGATCACGTAGGTGCCGGTGCGGTTGCGGTCGGCGAACATGCGCAGCGGGATGATCGGCTCGCGGGCCTGTGACTCGATGACGACGAAGAGTGCCAGCAGCACCAGGGCCGCGGCGAACGAGCCGAGGGTGATCGCGTCGCGCCAGCCCTTCTCGGCGGCGCTGATGAATCCGTACACGAGGGAGGCCATGCCGCCCGTGGAGGTGAGGGCTCCGGCGATGTCGAAGCGGCCGGGGTGGCGCTCGGACTCGGTGATGTAGAGCGGGGTCAGGACCGCGATGAGCACGCCGATCGGCACGTTGACGAAGAGGACCCAGCGCCAGTCGAGCCACTCGGTCAGCATGCCGCCGGCCAGGAGACCGATCGCGCCGCCGCCCGCGGAGACGGCGGCGAACACCCCGAACGCCCGGTTCCGCTCGGGGCCTTCGGGGAAGGTCGTGGTGATCAGGGCGAGCGAGGTCGGCGAGGCGATCGCGCCGCCGACCCCCTGCAGGGCGCGGGCCGCGAGCAGCTGCCAGGGCTCCTGGGCGAAGCCGCCGAGGAGGGAGGCCAGCGTGAAGAGCAGGATTCCGGCGAGGAATACGCGGCGCCGGCCCAGGATGTCGCCCGCCCTGCCGCCGAGCAGCAGCAGGCCGCCGAAAGTGAGGGTGTAGGCGCTGAGCACCCACGAGAGGTCGGTGGTGCTGAAGTCGAGGGCGCTCTGGATGTGCGGGAGCGCGATGTTCACGATCGTCGCGTCGAGGACGACCATGAGTTGGCACGCGGCGATGACGGCGAGCGCCACTCCGGGGCGCCCCTCCCGGCGTGCCGCGCCCGGTATCCGGGGTGTGGCGAGTTGAGAGCTTGTCACTGAGGATCCCCCCAAAGTGAAATAGTGAACGCATTCGTTCACTGTCGGTCCACGGTAGGAGCCGCGCCTTAGTGAACGCAAGCGTTCACTAAGGCTGAAAATGCGTGCGTCGAACGCGCAAGCCGGTCGGAGGTGGGGAGATGGTGGGTTCGCGCTGGTCAGCGGCGTCGCCGGGGCGTAGACGGGGTCCTGAGCTCGAACGGGCGATTCTCGACGCCGCGTTGGAGCAGTTGAGTACGGTCGGCTGGAACGCGCTCACCATGGAGGGCGTCGCGTCCGGCGCGCACACCGGCAAGGCCGCGCTCTACCGTCGCTGGCCGTCGAAGGCGGACCTGGTGGTCGATGCGCTGCGGAGCGGTCTGCCGCGGATCGGTGACATTCCCGACTGTGGTTCGATCCGCGAGGACCTCTTTCTGCTGTGTGTGAGCACGCGGGACGTCATGCACTCGCGCGCCGGGCAGGCCTTGCGGTCGGTGCTTCACGAATGCGATCACATGCATGCGGATCGGTTTCACGGAGTTATCTGGTCCGGTCTGCACGAGCCGGCTCAGCGCCTGATCAGGGAGCTTGTGGAGCGCGGAATCGGGCGGGGTGACGTGCGGCCGGACGCGACCGGTCCGTTTGTCGTGGATGTCATTCCGGCGATGCTGATGTACCGCGCCAAGGTGTGCGGAAGCGAATGGAAGGACGTGGACATCGCGGCCCTCATCGACGAGGTGATGGTCCCGCTGCTCAGGGTGTGAGACGCGGCGGGGGCGGCTCGGGGCGCCCCGAGCGGCGTTCGCGTCCGATCGCGGGCGGGTCGGACCGGGGCGGGGGTGTGCAGTGGGCTCGGGGCGGCGTAACCTTGCTGGCGCCATGCCGTACGAAGCACCCACCCACACCGTCGAACGCTCCCTCCGTGCAACCACCGGCGCCAAGGTCATCGCCGGGGTCGACGAAGTCGGACGAGGGGCCTGGGCCGGACCCGTCACCGTGTGTGCGGCGATCACCGGGCTGCGCCGGCCGCCCGCCGGGCTCACCGACTCCAAACTGCTCACCCCCAAGCGGCGCGACGCCCTGCTCGATGTCCTGGAGGGCTGGGTCACCGCGTACGCACTCGGGCACTCCTCGCCCGAGGAGATCGATGAACTGGGGATGACGGCCGCCCTCCGACTGGCGGCGGAGCGCGCGCTGGAGGCGCTGCCGGTACGACCCGACGCGGTGATACTCGACGGTAAGCACGACTACCTCGGCCCGCCCTGGCGGGTCCGTACGGTGATCAAGGGCGACCAGTCCTGCGTCGCCGTCGCCGCGGCCTCGGTCATCGCCAAGGTCCGCCGCGACCGCATGATGGCCGAACTCGGGGAACAGGGCGGTGGAATCGAGGACTTCGCCTTCGCCGCCAACGCCGGGTACCCCTCGCCGGTACACCGGGCCGCGCTGGAGGAGCTGGGGCCCACCCCCTACCACCGACTCTCGTGGTCGTACCTCGACGCGCTGCCCCGGTGGCGCCACCTCAAGAAGGTGCGCCGCAGCGAGGAGTCGATGGAGCTGGAAAACGGAGGCCAACTCGGCTTCGATTTCTGATCGCACGCCTGTGCCACCGACCGGTACGTTTCGTACCGGTGTTTGATAGATATCAACTCATGCCTCTCACCCCCGCCATCGAGGAGCCTCAGATTCACGAGAGTGCCCAGGGTCCCCGCGTCACGCCGGCCGCGAGCCGCACCGCGCAGACCCCCCGCCCTGTACCTGGTCCGCGTCCCGCCGCCGTACCGCGGCCCGGCCGCCCCGGTCCCGCCAGGCCCGCACCGCCCGCGCAGCGTGCGCCGCAGGCCACCCCCGGACCCGTTCCCGCAACCCCCACCGCACCGTCCGTCTCCGCGGCGGTGCCGCAGATCCAGCTGATCCCGGCCTCCGCCGAGGGCGCGCTGGACGCGGCCGAAGAGGCCGTCGACCTGCTGCTCGACACCGGGCGCGCGCCCGGCGACATCCTGGTGCTCACCAGTGGCGACCCGCACCCGTGGGCCGCTCACGAGCTGTCCTTCGGCGAGGCCGCGTACTGGGCCCTGCACGACGCCGGGGACGATGTCTTCTACGCGGACGCGGCGCAGGTCCAGCGCGCCGCCGGCCGTCCCGTCGTGGTCTTCGCGGCCAACGGCGGAGCGGTCGACACCGTCGTGGGTGCCCTGCCGGTCGCGCTCACCCGGGCGGGTGCGCTGCTGATCGTGTGCGGTGACCCGCAGCAGATCAACTCCGTGCTGGGTGCGGGCGTCTGACGCCCTGTACCCCGGCACGGGCGAGGGGCGGGGCGGGCCTCGGGCCGGCCCCGCTGAAGCCCGCGCCGAGGCCCGAGTCGGTGCCCGACGCCTGATCCGCCGTACGCCCGTTCCCGGGTGTACGGCCGTGAGGCATGCCCGCGGGCAAGCGGACCGCGGCGCCGTACGAGGTCAGCGCGCGGCGGTCCGCCGCAGGGCCTCGACCGCGCCGCCCCCGGTGTGCAGGGCCAGCGGGGAGAACTCGGCGACGGTGTCGCCCAGGCGCTGCGGCCGCGAGTCGGAGCTCGGGCGCCGACCGCCACGGCCCTCACCCAGCACCTGCCAGCCTCCATGGGTGAGCGTGATGTACGCCCCGCAGCGCAGGCCGTGCAGGGTGCAGGCGTCCCGCAGCCCCCACATCCACGCCCCGTCCTCCTCGGTCCACCGCTCGTCACCCTCGCGGCAGTAGAGCAGCACGGCCGTCCGTACCGGCGTCCGCCGCCGCAGGTCGTGCGGGAGGACCCGGCGCAGCCGGGACAACAGGGCATTGCGGTACTTCCAGCCGTCGGCCGAGGTCGACGGCTGGGAGAAGGAGGCGCTCGCCACGAGCTGCTCCTCCGGGCCGAGGACGGCGATGACCGCGGTCGAGGGCACGGGGCTGTGCCGGGAGTGCAGCCCGCTGACGACCTCGCGCGGATTGCGGAGCAGTGGAATGCCCGCCGCCGTCCATTCCGCGGGTTCCAGCAGTCTGCCGTGTCGGCTGGTGCCGCCGGTGGCTGTTGCCAGGGACGTGGTCGGGGGCGGCGCGAATCCGAAGGTCACGGTCCTCCCTTCGGGTACACGCCCGCGAACGGGCACGGTGGAGTCAGGGCGCGCCGCAGCGCGGCCCAGGAGGGTGCCGAGGAGCCGAGCGGGAGCACCCCAATTCTCGCGTGGCTTCTGAGCGTGCGGCAACGAGCAATTGACGCCGCCGACCGGAATTCGCCGGTATGCCGTTCATATCCTTGCCCCGCCACGCCGAAGATGACGCATTCGGCTAGCCCTGAAGCGCCAGCACCAGCGGGAACACCTCTTTCGCGCCTGCCCGCCGCAGCAGCCGGGCGGCCACCGCGATGGTCCACCCGCTCTCCGCACGGTCGTCCACGAGCAGCACCGGGCCCGCGGACTCCGCCAGCGCGTCGGCCAGCGCCGGGGGCACGGTGAGGGCCTGGTGGAGCCCCCGTACCCGCTGCGCGCTGTTCGAGGACACCGACCCGAACTCCGGCGCCTGGTCCGTGTAGGCGAGCGCGCCGAGCAACGGCATCCGCCCGATCTCCGCGATCCGCGCGGCCAGCGAACCGATCAGCTGGGGGTGGCTGCGCGAGGGCAGCGCGACCACGCCCACCGGCCGGGCCGGCGCGTCCGGAGCGCCCGAGGCCCAGCCGCCCGGACCCCGGGCCCAGTCGGCGAGCACCGCGACCACGGCCTGCGCGACGTCGTCCGGAACCGGCTGGTCCGGAGCCTGCGGGGCCAGCATCGGGCGCAGCCGGTTGCCCCACCCGATGTCCGACAGCCGACCCAACGCCCGGCCCGTCGAGGCCTGCTCCCCGGCGGGGATGCGCCCCTTGAGGTCGACGCCGACCGCGGCGAGCCCGGTCGGCCACATCTTGCGCGGCTCCAGCTCCACGCCCGGGCGCCCGAGTTCACCGCGCGCGGTGTCCAGCGCGGTGCTGGAGACCTCCGCCGTGAACCGGGCCCCTGCGCAGTTGTCGCAGCGGCCGCACGGCGCCGCCTCCTCGTCGTCGAGCTGGCGGCGCAGGAACTCCATCCGGCACCCGGTGGCCGCGGCGTAGTCACGCATGGCCTGCTGCTCCGTGGCCCGCTGGCGGGCCACCCACGCGTAGCGCTCGGCGTCGTAGGCCCAGGGCTCGCCCGTCGAGGTCCAGCCGCCCTTGACGCGGTGCACGGCGCCGTCGACATCGAGCACCTTGAGCATGGTCTCCAGCCGGGTGCGGCGCAGATCGACCAGCGGCTCCATGGCGGGCAGTGACAGCGGACGTCCTGCCTGCGCCAGGACGTCGAGCGTGCGGCGCACCTGCTCCTCCGGCGGGAAGGCCACCGAGGCGAAGTACTGCCAGATCGCCTCGTCCTCCCGACCGGGGAGCAGCAGGACCTCCGCGTGCTCCACACCACGGCCGGCGCGGCCGACCTGCTGGTAGTAGGCGATGGGGGAGGAGGGCGATCCCAGGTGCACCACGAAGCCGAGGTCGGGCTTGTCGAAGCCCATCCCGAGGGCGGACGTCGCCACCAGTGCCTTGACCCGGTTCGCCTGGAGGTCGTCCTCGGCCTGCTGGCGGTCCGCGTTCTCCGTCTTTCCGGTGTACGAGGACACGGTGTGCCCGCGGTGACGCAGGTAGGCGGTGACCTCCTCGGCGGCCGCCACGGTCAACGTGTAGATGATCCCGGAGCCGGGCAGCTCCCCGAGGTGGTCGGCGAGCCAGGCCAGCCGGTGCGCCGCGTCGGGCAGGGTCAGCACGGCCAGACTCAGGCTCTCGCGGTCCAACGGACCGCGCAGCACCAGAGCGTCCGTACCGGCCCCGGTGCCGAGCTGTTCGGCGACGTCGGCGGTCACGCGGGCATTGGCCGTGGCGGTCGTGGCGAGCACCGGGACCCCCGGCGGAAGGTCGGCCAGCATCGTGCGCAGGCGGCGGTAGTCGGGGCGGAAGTCGTGACCCCAGTCGGAGATGCAGTGCGCCTCGTCGACCACGAGCAGGCCGGTGGCGGCGGAGAGCTTGGGGAGGACCTGGTCGCGGAAATCGGGGTTGTTGAGCCGCTCCGGACTCACCAGCAGGACATCGACCTCACCCGCCGCCACCTCGGCCTGGATGCCCTCCCACTCCTCGGGGTTGGCGGAGTTGATGGTGCGGGCGCGGATCCCCGCCCGGGCCGCGGCCTCGACCTGATTGCGCATCAACGCGAGGAGCGGGGAGACGATCACGGTGGGGCCGGCGCCGTTCGCCCGCAGCAGGGAGGTGGCGACGAAGTACACCGCGGACTTGCCCCAGCCCGTGCGCTGGACCACCAGCGCCCTCCGCTTGTGCGCCACGAGGGCCTCGATCGCCAGCCACTGGTCCTCGCGCAGCCTGGCGGCGCCCGTGGGGTCGCCCACGAGACGGGCTAGTACGGAGTCGGCCGAGGACCTCAGGTCTGCGTTCATGCCCCCATGCAACCTGATGCCTCCGACATCGCGCCAATGCCGCTCCGGGCCTGTGGACGGCGGCGGCGGGAGCGCGGCGAGGGGACGGCGGGAGTTATCCACAGGGCTTTCGGGATCGGATCATGCGCGGGACCTTCGTGGCATGACGAACAACCACGAATCACGCACCCCGTCCGAGCGTCCCTCCATCAGCCCGGCCGGAGCCGCCACCGGACCCCAGATCACCCTGCGCAGCCCGGCCGAACTGGCCGACGCGCTGCCCTACATGCTCGGCTTCCACCCGACCGACTCCCTCGTCATGGTCGCCGTGCACGGCGAGGGCGGACGCTTCGGCGGTCGGCTCCGCGTCGGTATCCCCAGCTCACCCGCGGAATGGGAGGACACCGCCCGACAGGTCGCCGAGTGCCTGATCCGGGGCAGCGAACGGCGCGGTGGCAAGCCCGACGGCATCGTCGTCTACCTCTGCCAGGAACCGACCGGGGAGGAGAGCGGCCGGCGGGTGATGGCCCGGCTGCGGCCACTCGCCCAGCGGATCCGGCTGGCCTGCGGCGCACTGGACGTGCCCGTACTGGAGGCCCTGTGCCTGTCGGAGGGACGGTTCTGGTCCTACGTATGCCCCGACGAGCGGTGCTGCCCGGCCGAGGGCAGCCGGCTGGCCGCCGTCGGTACCTCGGTGCTGGCCGCCACGGCAACCTTCGCCGGACTCCAGGTCCGGGGCTCCCTCAAGGAGATCGAGAGCAGGCTGGCACCGCTGCGCGGTGCCGTGGCCGAGGAGGCGGAACAGGCCCTGGACCGCGCCGCCGCGGCCCTGATGCCCAGGATCCTCGACGGGGCCACCCGCGAGGAGGTCGGCGCCGAGACCATCGCCCTGGCGCGGACCCTGATGCGGCGCATGACACTGGCCCCGCCCGTCGAGGGCGGCGCCCACGCCGACGACTGGGACGACGCGCTGCTCGGCCACGACGAGGCCGCCTCACTGATCCTCGGCCTCCAGGACCGCGAGATCCGGGACGTCGCCGCGGAATGGATGGAGCACGAGGAGGCGGCCCCGGCCCTGCGGCTGTGGCGGGCCCTGGCCCGGCGCTGCGTCGGGGCCTACGGCGAGCACGCGGCCGCCCCGCTCACCCTCGCCGGCTGGGTCTCGTGGTCCACGGGCGACGAGCCGACCGCCCGGATCGCCTTCGGCCTGGCCCTGCGGGCGGACGCCGAGTACCGCTTCGCCCAGCTGCTCCACCATGCCTGCAACGAAGGGATCGACCCCGAGGGGCTGCGGCAGTGCCTGCGGGAGGAGCGGCGCCGACGGGAACCTCGGCGAGGGCGCCCCTCCGCCGGTACCCGTCCTCCCGGCCGACGGGACCGGACGACCCGCCGTGGCTCGCGCCGTACCGCGGGGAGCGAACAGTGAGCGCGCACCGGTCCACCTCGTCCGGCGGTCCGGTACGACTGCTCCGGTACGCCTTGGGCCTGCCCCGGCGGCGCGGGCTTCACCCCGGGCACGCCCGGACGGCGCCCGGGACCGTGACCCGGGCGGGGTCGGGGGCGTTCAGCTGTGGGGTGGTGGGGGCCCGGCCGCGCCGCCGCCCAGCTGAACCGACCGGAGCGCAGACAAGGCGACACATGTCTCACCTCGCACCTCCTCGCCCAGCCGGCGTGCCCGCCGCCCGTAGGTCCGAACTGCCGCCCGTGCACGACGCCGTCATCTGCGTCTCCGCGCCCTGTCTGGCCATCTCACCGGAGCACGGTCAGCTGACCGGGCGGGGGATCGACGGGATCTACCGGTCCGGGCGCCGCCTGCTCTCCCGCTGCGTGCTGCGCGTCGGCGGGCGGGACCCGATCGCGGTCCAGGGGCGCAGCCTCGCCGCCGACCGGGCCGTCTTCACCGCGACCGTGCGCACCGGCGCCGAGCCCGGCCCCGACCCCGACATCGGCGTGGAACGGGTCCGGCACGCGGACGGCACCGAGCGGATCACCCTGCGCAGTTTCGCGGCCCGGCCGGTACGCCTGCCCGTGGAGGTGCTGCTCGGCACCGACCTGGCGGAGCTGGCCACCGTGGCCGCCGGCCGGGCCGGGCCGGAGGTGCCCGCCGGGGTGCACGCCGCCGGGCTGCGCTGGAGCACCGGCGAGGCACAGGCCGTGACCGCCGCCGAGCCGCCGCCGGACGACGCGCTGGCCTCGGCGGGGCTGCTGCGCTGGCAGCTCGAACTGGCTCCCGGCGAATCCCGCACCATCGAGCTGCGGACCACGCAGCACCGGGTGGGTCGGGCCCCCGCCGGGCAGGTGGCGAACCCGCTGGCCGACGCCCGGGCCGAAGGGGACGATCCGAGGGCCGAGGCATGGTTCCGGACCAGCGTCGAGGACCTGGGTGCGCTGCTCCTGCGTGACCCCGAGCAGCCGGGCGACGCCTTCGCCGCGGCGGGAGCACCCTGGCGGCTGGGCCTGGCACCGGCGGAGTCGCTCTGGGCCGCGCGGATGGCGCTGCCCCTCGGGACCGGTCTCGCCGCGGCCACCCTGCGCATCCTCGCCCGTACCCAGACCGAGGATCCGGGGCCGGACCTCGGGAAGATCCCGGGCCCGCTGCGCGGAGCGGGCGCGCAGCTTCCACCGGGGTGCACGGGCACGGAGGCGACCCTGGCCTTCCCCGTGGTGCTGGCCGAGGCCCGGCTCTGGGGGATGCCCGAGGAGGAGGTGGCCCGGCTGCTCCCGGCCGCCGAGCGGTGCCTGCACTGGCTGCGGGGCGCCCTGGGGGAGGACGGCTTCCTGGCCGACCCCGATCCGGGTCCGCGCCGCTGCGAGACCCAGGCCCACGCCCATCGGGCCGCCGTGCTCGGCGCCGACCTGCTCGCCGCGTGCGGGCGGCCCGGAGCCGAGGAGTGGCGGGATCGGGCGGTCGGGCTGCGGGAGCGGTTTCGGGCCCGGTTCTGGATCGACGGTCCGGACGGCGGCCGGCCCGCTTCGGCCCTCCACCCCGACGGGAGGCCGCTGCCACGACTGACGGGGGCCGCCGCCCACCTGCTCGACACCGGACTGCTCGGTGGCGGCCGGCTCGCCCCGGGGCTCTTGGACCGGACCCGGGCCGAGCAGCTCGCCCGACTGCTCGGAGCCCCCGCCATGGACTCCGGATGGGGGCTGCGGAGCATGGCCGTGAAGGAGCCGGGCTACAACCCGTTCGGCCACCGCTCGGGCGCCGTGCGGGCGTACGAGAGCGCGGTGGCCGTGGCGGGTCTGGCCCAGGCCGGCTTCGAGAAGGAGGCCGCGGGCCTGCTCGGAGGCCTGCTGGACACGGCGGAGGCCTTCGGATACCGGCTTCCGGAGATGTTCGCGGCCGAGCAGCGCACCACGGGCAGCGCCCCCGTGCCGCACCCGGCGGCCTGCCGCCCGGCCGCCGTGGCCGCGGCGGGCGGCGTCCACGCCCTGACCGCCCTCGCCGGAATCCGCCCCGACGCCCCCGCGGGCACGGTCGCCCTCGTACCCCTCCCCGGAGCCCCGCTGGGCGGGCTCAGACTCTCAGGGCTTCGGATCGCGGGGGAGCCCTTCGCCGTCCGGATCAGCCGGCTCGGCCTCGGCATGGTGGAGGAGGCGGCCGATGCGCTCCAGTTGGGTGGCTGAGGATCCTCACCCCGTTCCGGCCGAACCGTCCGCCCGATCGCAGGCCCCCGCCTTCGGGGCGCTGTCTTCAAGGTCACCAAAGCGCTGTTTATCGTCAGGCAGACGACTATGATCGCGGCATGTCGCCCTACGACCCGTCGGCCTATCCGCCCTTCGCCGTCACCGTCGACCTGGTCGTGCTCACCGTGCGGCGCCACGCGCTCTGCGCGCTGGTCGTCCGCAGAGGTGAGCAGCCGTTCCAGGGCCGCTGGGCGCTGCCCGGAGGTTTCGTCCGCGGGGACGAGGACCTGGCGGGGGCCGCCGCCAGGGAGCTCGCCGAAGAGACCGGCCTCTGCGCGCACGACCCCGCCCTGCCCGGCGCGGGCAACGGTGCGCACCTCGAACAGCTGGCCACCTACGGCGATCCGAAGCGCGATCCGCGGATGCGTGTCGTCAGCGTGGCGCACCTGGTGCTGGCTCCGGACCTGCCTGCGCCCCGGGCCGGGGGAGACGCCAACAGCGCGCGCTGGGCTCCGGTCGACGAGGTGCTGGCCGGCACCGACGAGGACTCCACGGGGCTCGCCTTCGACCACGCCAGGATCCTCGCCGACGGTGTGGAGCGGGCCCGCTCGAAGATCGAGTACTCCTCGCTGGCCACGGCCTTCTGCCCGCCGGAGTTCACCGTCGGCGAGCTGCGCCGGGTCTACGAGGCGGTCTGGGGAGTGTCCCTCGACCCGCGCAACTTCCACCGCAAGGTCACCGGCACTCCCGGATTCCTGGTGCCGGCCGGAGGCACGACGACCCGTCAGGGCGGGCGTCCGGCCCAGCTGTTCCGGGCGGGCGGGGCCACCCTGCTCAATCCGCCGATGCTGCGTCCGGAAGTCTGACACCGCGGCGTACGAGGCGCCCTCGGCGACGGCCGGACCGCTGTTCCCGACCCCCCGACCGGGGCCGAGCGCGTGTGCGGGTGCGCGGGTAGGTCCGGACCCGCCGTCCGTACGGGGCGCGGCGGCGGTATCGGCATTCCATCGGACCGGTTGCGCTGAATATCGGACATATCGCGTTATCTTGCTTGCGGTACCCACCCTGCCGCTGAGCGGTCTCACCCCCCGCGAGAGAAGCGATGCTCCAGGCCATCGGACTCACCAGCAAGCCCCGCCCCGACGCCCCGCCCCTCGTGGACGACCTCACCTTCGAGGCCCGCCCGGGGCATGTGACCGCCCTGCTCGGCGAGCCGGGATCGGGCAAGACCACCGCCCTGCGGCTCATGCTCGAACTCGAACCGGGCCGTGGCGTCACCTACTTCCGCGGCCGCGCGCTGCACCGGATCCCGCACCCCGGCCGCGAGGTCGGCGTGCTCCTGGGCGACGTCCCCGGCAACCCCGCGCGGACCGTCCGCAACCAGCTGAGGATGCTCTGTGCCGCCGCCGGGGTGCCCGCCTCCCGGGCCGACGCGATGCTCGAGGTCGTCGGCATCGCGGGACTGCGGGACCAGCGGCTCGGCTCACTGTCGCTCGGCATGGAGCGCCGGGTCGCGTTGGCCTCGGCCCTGCTCGCCGATCCGTGCACGCTGCTGCTCGACGAGCCCGGTGCCGGACTCTCCCCACGCGAACGCGGCTGGCTGCACGGCCTGCTGCGCGGCCACGCCTCCCTCGGCGGCGCGGTGCTCTTCACCACCGACGACGCCAAGGAGGCCGCCCGTAGCGCCGACCGCGTCGTCAGCATCGAGGCGGGCCGGCTCGTCGCCGACCAGGACGCGGCCGAGTTCGCCCGGACCCGGCTGCGGCCGCGGGTCGCCGTGCGCACCCCGCACGCGGCCCGGCTGGCCGACGTACTGGGCCGGGAGGCCCGGGCCGCCCGGCGTGCGGTGGAGATCGTCGCGGAGAGCGGCAGCCGCCTGTCGGTGTACGGCAGCAACTGCGCCGAGGTCGGCGAGGCGGCGTTCCGGCACGGCGTGCTGGTCCATCAGCTCGCCGACGAGACGGGCGACGCCGGTGCGTCGACGGCGCCGGTCCCGGCCGCGCGCGCCGCGGCCGGAAC